>JANNUY010001077.1:0-3235 GCA_031414155.1 Acidobacteriota bacterium | reverse complement strand
CGCTGATGCTCGATGAAATTGGCGAAATGCCGTTGGAGCTTCAACCCAAGCTGTTGCGCGTATTGGAAGAGCGTCGCTTCCGACCCGTCGGCTCGAGCGAAACCTTTGAAGCGGACTTCCGGCTGATCGCCGCCACCAACCGCGAGCCGCGCGAAGCGATTAAGGAAGGCTTGATGCGCGAAGACCTTTTCTATCGCATCTCGACCATCACGATTAACGTTCCGCCCTTGCGTGAACGCAGCGAAGACTTACAAATTTTGATTGATCATTTTTATCAAAAGTTCGCTACCAAATATAACCGCCCTTTGCAGGGCATTTCGCAGGCGGCCTATCAACAGCTTTTTGCGCATCGCTGGCCGGGCAACGTACGCGAATTGCAAAACGCGCTCGAACGCGCCGTGCTGTTAGCCAAAGGTACGCATGTGCAACCTGAAGACTTGCCCTTCGGCAAAAACACGGAGCAAGAAGCGGCACCGCAGGCGTTCTACGTACCGCCCAACGTAACGCTGGCTGACATCGAAAAAGCCGTGATTGCCGAAACGCTCAAACGCACCGAAGGCAATAAACAAGAGGCCGCGCGCGTGCTGGGCATTTATCGTCCGCGGCTTTACAGCAAGATTCGTAAATACAAGCTCGAAGTGGCGAGCAAACCGGGACGCCGTCCCAAAAAGAAAAAGACTGAAGCTGACACGCTCCCCGAAGCTGCTGCCGCAGCTTCGGGGCATTGAAAGATTGATGGTCAGCGGTTGAGCAGCAGTCAAACTGACAACTGACAACCGACAACTGAAGCAGCACTACCCCCGCTGCACCCTGACTGCTGTACCAGTTCGTACAGCCCTTTGAGTGAAGGAGTAACGCAATGAGCAAGAGGATGTTTGGATTCTTTTTAATGGCAGCGTTGTGCCTGATTGCCAGTCCCGTGTTGGCGCAAACCACTGCTGATACCGATGCGGGGTTACAACCAGTCGAAGTCGTAGTGAATTCCAAAGTGGTCAGGGCCGTGCAAAGCGCGCTTATCGGAACTGGTCATTACCGCTCGCGTCCCAACGGAGTACTCGATGGCGAAACGCGCGAAGGTCTGCTGGCGTTTCAAGGCGCGAATAATCTTGATGCTACGGGACGCATTGATGCCGACACGTTGGACGCGCTGGGCGTAGACCCGAAAAATCCCGTTGCCGCCAGCGAACGTCGCGGAGGATTTATTCCGAAGGTCGGTTACACCGTCAAAGACGGAGCCGTTAAATCGAAAGACACCGTGGTAGGCGGCGTGAAATACGTCGGACGCAAAACCCGGCAGGGTTACGACACGGTTGTGAGCGGTACGAAAACTGGCCTGACCAAAACCAAAGACGTAGCGACTGGTGGCTTCCGTAAATCAAGAGACGTGACGATCAGCGCGGGCAATTCCACCAAAGAAAAGATGGGCGTTGCGGGTAACAAAGCGAATGGAAGCATGACGCGCGCCACCACCGCTGTGGTTGGACGCTCAGACACTGACATTAACTTAGACATCCGTGACATACTGGATGACGATGGTGAAACGAATATGTTCAGTTCCACCGTCACTCGCGGAGCCGTCAGGCTCAAGCTTCCCACAGGCTTTCAGGGCGACGCCAGCCCGATTATTTCGCGCGTGCGTAAAGTGCCGGGCGTGAAAACGGTGATGGTCGTGCAGCCTTAACCCTTTATCAATCTCCATATCAAAAAGCGGCGCAGGCTAATGAGCTTGCGCCGCTTTTTGTACTTTGGAATGCAAGAAAATGGAGCCACGAATTAACCTCAATTTTTACGAAATTTTGTCTTGGCAACTGAACCCGCAAATCAAATGGTTTAAGTTTATGGAGGAATCCGTTTGTTCGTGAAAATTCGAGGCGAAAACACTTTTTTTGAAAGCGATAGCTTGGAGCGGTTTAGTTTCGCGGTGCGCGGTAACCGGGCCGGGTTTTTCCGACCAGACCGGGACGTTTGATTTCTATGCGGAGCTTACGCCACTTGCCGTCATGGCTTTCGTTCGTGGGGTAATAGGCGAGCGAATAACGTAGCCGCAATTCCTCGGCAATTTGCGCGTAAGCCGGGCCGACTTGATCTAATGTTTTTACCGGAAAGACCTGTCCGCCTGATTGTTCGGCCATGTCGCGCAACTCGCGGCGCGCGGTTGCATAGAGGCGCTGATTGATTTGCAGCTTTTCGAGCTTTTCGAGCTTGCACGAGTCTTCGTACCAGCGCGGCGCATCGCCTTTCATAAACGTCGCTACGTATTTGTCGAGTTGCTTGCGTGAAAAGCGGAAGTGCCCGGCTTCCTGACAGGTGCGCAGATAACGTGGCTCGACAAATTTCTCAGTGTCGAGTTCGAGGAAATAAAGTGTGACGCCTGCGCTTTCGAGTTGCGGCATCAGCTTTTCATAAGTGATCTTGCCGAAAGAATCTACGCCGTCGGTGAGCGCAATCACGGCTTTGCGTCCGTTGACTGATTTGAATACGTCATCAAGCGCAAGCTGCAACGCATCGTAAAAAGCCGTACCACTACCGGCTTGCAACTCAGAGAGAGATTTCTCTAAGGCTGGGCGATCATTGGTCAGGTCTTTGATGAGTTCGACCTGTTGGTTGAATTGCAGCACGGCGATGCGATCTTGCGGGCGCAGCAAATCGAGAAAGCGCCGTGCCGCCTGTCGCATTTTCGAAATTTCATCCTGTGTGCTGCCAGAGGTGTCGAGCAATAAAGCCAAATTGAAAGGTTCGTCAACGGCTGAAAACGAAGCGAGCTTTTGTCGCACACCGTCTTCAAAAATAGTGAAATCTTCAGCCGTCAATTGCGGAAGGTTGCGCGTGCCTTTGCGGTCAGCAACGGCTACGTCAATTGAAACGAAATCGGTGTTGACGCGAATCGTATTGGTTTGTTGGTCAGGCTCTTGCGCCAGAGCCGGGCAAAAGGCAAAAGGCAAAAGGCAAAAGGCAAAAGGCAAAAGTGCGAAGATTTTTGTCTTTCTTCCGACCTGAAAGAAAAGAAGAGAAAGTGCCATATTTTTGCCTTTTGATTTCATAAACAACGACCTTGATAACAATGTTGATAGGTGGGCAGTATAAAGCAAGTTATTTTTGGAGCAACGCTTGACAGACCGTCTGACCGCTCGCTAGTATGCGCCCCGTTCGCAAGGGAGGCATGTACAGTCAATGGTAGACGGTCACCCTTACAAGGTGAAGGTTGTGGGTTCGAGTCCCACCGTGCCTATCACCC
>JANNUY010001076.1:0-6236 GCA_031414155.1 Acidobacteriota bacterium | reverse complement strand
GCGATAAAGCGGGCCGTGACTTGTTTGGCTCCGGGAAAAGTGGTTAAAACGCCTTTGAGCGAAGGGCGGCGGGAAAGATAAAGAAACACATTGCGCATCAACATAAGGCTTCACCTGTTCAACAAAACGGGTTCTAAAAAGTGCCGCGAGCATAGACGAAGCGCCGAACCCGTGGCAATTGATGACGTGTTATGATGGCTTGCCCCGATAGAAAAACCTTCAAGGCACTTGAATGGGTGCGCACGCGCCCTCGCGTGCTGTCTCGGCAGGAAAAGCCGCGATGCTGAAAAGAGTTTCTTTCAGCATCGTTCATGATGAGTTGAGCGACGCGAGGGCGCGTTCGTCCCCACTTCAAGGAGAATTAGCGATGCGAGGTTCACGTCTGGCTCTTTGGCATTTAGTCGCGTTGAGTGCGTTATGGCTGGCTTGCGCTATGCCTGCCTCTCAGGCGGTACGCGAAACGCCGCCAACGCCGCGCCAAACGGTTCCACTCACGCCGCGTCAGCGGGTCATCGCCAGTGCGGTTGAGCAAACCAATCTCACAACGGCTTACGACCCGGCGTATGCCGCGCTCGCTTATCCCAACGGCGACGTACCCATTGATCGCGGCGTATGCGCTGACGTGATCGTGCGCGCCTTGCGGGCGGCAAACATAGATTTGCAGAAAGAGATTCACGAAGACATGCAACGCGCCTTTGCGAAGTACCCGCAAAAGTGGGGAGCGCGCGGCACTGACGCGAACATTGACCATCGGCGTGTGCCCAACCTGATGACGTGGTTCGCGCGCCAGCAAAAGAGTTTGCCGATCACTGAGCAGGCGGCTGATTACCTGCCCGGCGACATCGTCGCGTGGGAACTAAACGCCGACACGGGGCAATTGCACATCGGCCTCGTCAGCGAGACCCAAGTCACGGGCGCAGACCGTTACACCATCATTCATAACATCAGCTCAGGCGCGCAGTTCGCAGACGTGCTGTTCGCTTGGAAGATCATCGGACACTATCGTTACTTTTCAGATGAACCAAAAAACGAAACCCACTTACGCACCCGGCCTGACCGTCAAAAAATCAAAGATAGACGGTAAAGGATGCTTCACGACACAAGCATTCAAGAAAGGCCGTAAGATTGCCGAATACGTCGGCGAACGCATCTCGCGCCGCGAGACCAAGCGGCGGCTCGAAAATTTGCAACGCATACAGATTTGCGCGATTGATTCTTATTGGGCCATTGACGGAGCAGTGGGCGGCAACGGCACTCAATTCGTCAATCATTCGTGCGCACCGAACTGTTACGTCAAGATCGTCACAGGCCACATTCTGTTTTATGCGCTGCGCGATCTGGCGGCGGACGAAGAGTTGCTACTCGATTATGAATACTCGTGGCATGGTGACGATTACCAATGCCAGTGTGGTGCTGAGACGTGTCGCGGCAAGTTGAATAAATAATTGATGTTGCACGATGAGGAAATGCTGTTTGAGGTTGACGCTGCAAACGATTGGCTTGGTAAGTCTTCGCGGCTGTGCCGCAAAAAGAAAAGGATGAGCTTGAAAGAAAACGAAACGTATCGCGCTACAACTTGCCTTGTCGCCCCGTTGCGTCAGTTCTTCGTCTCGCTTTCGCTTTTTCGCTCCGTCTAACAACGTATGCCCAAAAGTCGCAAAATCATCTTGTTGTTACTCGCCTTGCTCGCCTTGCTCGTGGGCGGCACGGCGGGCTATGCCTTGATCGAAGGCTGGTCGTGGTTTGATGGGTTGTATATGACCGTCATCACGCTGGCGACGATTGGCTATGGCGAAGTGCATCAGCTTTCGCAGGCAGGGCGGGCGTTCACAATCTTGCTGATCTTTTTTGGCGTAGCCTTTTTCGGCTTTTTGCTTTCGCTGCTCACGCAGACGCTGATCGAAAGCGAATTTGCCAACCGCTTTGGGAGGCGCAAAGTGTTTAAGAGCATTGACCAGTTAAACCAACATTACATTCTGTGCGGCGCGGGCAAGGTCGGCGTGCGCATCATCGAAGAAATGAAACGCAAAGCCGTAGATTTCGTCATCATCGAACGCGACGAAACCGTCGCTGAAAAGTTGTTGACGCAAGGCCATCTCGTCTTGATCGGTGACGCGACCGACGAACACGTCTTGCAAGGCGCGCGCGTCGAACACGCGCTGGCGTTGATCACCGCAGCGTCGAGCGACCCTGAGAACGTTTATATTTCGTTGACGGCGCGCGGTATGAATCCGAACCTTTATATCGTCGCGCGCGCGACTGACCTTTACGCTGAAAAACAACTCGTGCGCGCCGGAGCCAATCGCGTCGTGTCGCCTACGATTATTGCCAGCCACCGCATGGCGCAGGCGGCGCTCTCGCCCGCCGTCGCAGACTTTATCGAACTAACCACGATGACCGAAACGCTTGATTTGAGTTTCGAGCAAATTCTGATTTCGGCAGGATCACGATTGGACGGCGTGAAGCTCAAAGATTCCAGCATTCGCTCAGAACACAACGCGATTATCGTTTCGATTACGCCACAGGAAGGCGCGATGGTCTTTAATCCTGATGGCGAATATCAATTACAGGTAGGCGATCTTTTGATTGCGATTGGTACGCACGCCGGGATGAGCCAGTTGGCAAAAATCGCGGGGGCGTAAAGTAGAGAAGCTAAAACAAGAATACGGAAATAACGGAACAAACGGAATCAGCCAAA
Source organism: Acidobacteriota bacterium (assembly GCA_031414155.1). Classification (GTDB taxonomy): domain Bacteria; phylum Acidobacteriota; class Blastocatellia; order RBC074; family RBC074; genus JACPYM01. The sequence goes on along the minus strand of JANNUY010001076.1, from coordinate 3,538 downwards.
AGCATTCAAGCCTTTCCGTTTGTTCCGTTATTTCCGTTATTTCCGTTTGTTCCGTATTCTCTCTTCTACTTCGGTCAGGCTGGTTTGCTGGTAACGGGCGCAGGTTTAGCCAACCATTTACTCAGCCAGCCTTCTTTCTTTTTCGGCATCAGCAATTCTTTCAAACGCGGAACCATCAGGCGCGCGGCAGCTTCGCCAGCGGCGATCATTTCGGCGGCTTTAGAAAGGTCGTCCGGCCTGACGTGTTTGATCTCAGGGCAAATCACGAGGTCGGCATCGCGCGTGAGGTGATGGACAGAGCTGCGTCCCATCACGGCCATGGATTGCGCCATCACAGTCAACATATGCGTAGGCGTTGGAATCGGGTCGTGCTGTGAATTCACGTCTACGGCAATGACGAAATCAGCCCCCATCGTGCGTGCGACCGACGCGGGGATGTGCCCGACGAGGCCGCCGTCTACCATCATTCTCCCGTTGACCAGCACCGGCGTGTAATAAACCGGCAAGGCGCAACTCGCGCGAATCGCGAGCGGCAATTCGCCTTCGGTGAATACGACTGGCTTGCCTGATTGAATGTCGGTGGCAACCGCGCCAAAGGGCAGACGGCATTTATCAAAAGTTGCGACGGGAAACTTACTGCGGATGAATTCTTCGGTGCGTTCGCTGTTATAAAAACCGAGTTTCGAGACGGCGAAGCGGCCTAAATCGCTCCAACTTATTTTGAGCGCGATTTGTTCGATTTGATCGGGCGAGAGTCCGGCGGCATAGGCTCCACCGATGAGCGAGCCGACACTGGTGCCAGCGATCAGATCAATGGGGATGCCGTGGCGTTCGAGTTCACGCAACACGCCTACGTGAGCGCAGCCGCGCGCCATTCCGCCACCGAGCGCGAGGCCGATGCGTAAGCGGGTTCGAGACTGTTTAACCATAGTGCGTAAGCCCTCCCTGTGTTGCGCGGGATTGTAACAGATCGTGAAAATCAGGCGGCAATTCAATTTTCCCTCTGCGATTTGAGATTTGTCATTTGCCATTGCCAGCAAACTAATGACCAATGCCGAATCTCCTATGAAAAATAGACAAATGCTCGGCTTGATCCTGTCAGGGGGCATATGGATACTGACGCTACACATGCGAACGTCCCCAATCTGGTGCATTAAAATATAGATCGTTTCCCCTGCTTGCCGAAATAATTTGCAGCTTTTATGCGCCCACGAAGCGCTGGCTAGAAGAAACGCTCATGAAAGATTCGACACGGTTGCACAACATTCCGCGCCATTGCTCATTGGACGGATTTACTGAAATCAGCTCGGCCTTCGATGGCTTATCTATTCGCACGCTCACGCAATTCGACACGGTGTGCGCTCAAACGGCGAATAACGACTATTACATCTTCATTCTCGACCCTGAGAACGGCAAAGCCCTGATTCAGGGCGGACGCTATTTCGAGACGCCGATGGAAGCCACGGTAAACGGCTCTACGTTTGGCGGCTGCATGCTCAAGATGGGCTGGCTCGGCGTAGGGCTTCGCATCGAAATCTGTTTCGACGGCAAACGTATTGTGACTTCGCCAGTGCAATCGCTGCGCATCGAGAAAGACCACTAAATCACGCAGCACCTCAATGTCACCTTAGGTCGCCATGGGAACTTTCTACACCAAATGCAAAATCGAAAATATCGCGCAGCGTAAGAAATCCATTTCGCTACCGAAGCTTTTGGTAGATAGCGGCGCTGAATATACCTGGGTTCCCGCTGAACTGTTAGCAACGATAGACATCCAACGTGAGAAGAAAGACCTCACCTTCGTGATGGCGAACGAGCAGCACATCACGCGCAGTGTGGGCTTTGCGATTGTTCGATGGGATGACCGCTTCACCGTGGATGAAATCGTGTTTGCTGAACCAGGCGATTTGCTTTTGTTGGGTGCGCGCACGTTAGAAGGCTTGCGTTTGATGCCAAAGTTTGATTTTGACCCGCGCCAGAAAAAACTCGTAGCCGCTGGCCCTATCCCTGCCGCCTGACCTTCTCTATGCTTCATTCCATCTCCCACAAAGTCGCGCAATTCACCGAGTCGGTCATCCGCGAAATGACGCGGCAGGCGATTGCTCACAACGCCGTGAACCTTTCGCAAGGCTTCCCCGACTTCCCCGCCCCCGACGAAATCAAACAGGCCGCGTGCGACGCGATCAATGCCGACATCAACCAATACGCCGTGACGTGGGGAGCCAAACGGCTCCGCGATGCAATTGCCACGAAAACCAAGTGGAATCTCGGCCTCGAGGTTGACCCTGACCGCGAAGTCGTCGTCACCTGCGGTTCGACCGAAGCGATGATCGCCACGATGCTGGCGCTGGTGAATCCGGGTGATGAAGTCATCGTCTTTGAGCCTTACTATGAAAATTACGGCCCCGACGCCATTTTGACCGAAGCGACGATTCGCTATGTCACGCTAAATACCGAAGATGGCAACGGCAATTTCTGGACGTTCGATCCTGACGAGTTGCGCGCTGCGTTTAACGACAAGACGCGCGCAATCATCATCACCAATCCGCACAACCCGACGGGCAAGGTCTTCACGCGCTCCGAATTGCAACTCATTGCCGACTTGTGCATTAAGTTTGACGTGTTGGCCTTCACCGACGAGATTTACGAACACATCTGGTATCCCGACGCGGCGCGCGACGTGCGACATATTTCATTGGCTACACTGGATGGAATGCGCGAACGCACGGTGAGCATCAACAGCCTTTCTAAAACCTATTCCGTCACCGGCTGGCGTGTGGGTTACGCAATCGCGCCGCCCGCGCTGACCGATGCGATTCGCAAAGTCCACGACTTTCTCACCGTAGGCGCAGCCGCCCCGTTGCAGGACGCCGGAGCTTTCGCATTGAGTTTGCCACAAAGTTATTACGACGGATTGCAGCAAACCTATTTGAAGAAGCGTGATTTTCTATTGGGCGTGCTGAACGAGGCGGGGTTCAAATGTTACACGCCGGACGGGGCGTATTACATCATGACCGACATCTCCGGCTTCGGCTTCAGCGACGACGTAGCCTTCACAAAACACCTCATCCGCGACATCGGCGTCGCCGTCGTACCTGGCAGCAGCTTTTATCGCCAATCTAATCGTTGCAAACAACAAGTGCGCTTCACTTATTGCAAGCGCGCAGAAACTTTGCAGGCTGCCGCCGAGAAGCTGCAAAAGTTAAAGTGAACTCTTAGCTATAAGCGATTTCACATCGGTGGAATATGTTTTATTCAAACGAGATTGCATCTTGACGTTTCGTTTAGGCTGTAGCTAATATGATTGCAATCTGACTGTTGATGGGGTGAGGACATCAGCAGTTCTGAGCCGGTTCAGAGGTCCCAAGCCAATGAACCGGCTTTACTATTTTTAGGCTCCGATTTTCAGCCACGAATTAACACCAATTTTCACGAAGACATTTTTCAGCGCGCAGCGCAGCGTGTCCGTAGCCCGACCGTAAGCGAGGGCTGCCTCAAGGATGTTTTGATTGGGTTCGGTGACGCTGTTGCGCCCAAC
>JANNUY010001075.1:0-4343 GCA_031414155.1 Acidobacteriota bacterium | reverse complement strand
ATTGGGCGCAGGGCCGCGCCGCACGGCGTCAGGGTTGATCGCGGTGTTCTTCTTAATTTCGGGGCGATCCTTGGGCGTATCAATCGCCTTGATTTCCGCTGACGGCGGCTTGCTGGGTTCCAGCCCTTCCTGCCGCGCCGCCTCTTTGAAATTGAGCGGTACGAATCTGCCCACGCTGCGCGTCGTCGGCGTATAAACATTGCCTGCCTTCGTCTGGCTGGCAGGCAAACCCGCCGCCGTAACCTTTGCGCTCATACGCGCTCGCATGCCCAGAGCCATTCCGCCCAAGAGCAATAACGCAATAGCGATGTATTTGAAGGAAAGAAGAGTAGCGAAAGATTTTTTGACAAAGGCTGTGCCCTTAGGTGCAGGCATAGATTGCAAGTGAGAGGTAATTTTCAATCTTTTCATGGTGGAACCGCTCCCGTGGTTGTGTGTAGTTTCGAGATGCCCCTTTAGTTTCAGGGCACCAATAATCCAAACGAAAAGCCAAACGAAGCTTCGACAAACTTAGCGTCCAGAGGAAACCATCCGCTGGAACGCTATTCGGTTCTGAGTATCTATTCCGATGTTTATTGAAAGCTAAAAACAACGACTCAGACAGGGCACCTTTTGAAAAGCTGAGAGTCGTTGCGGTTGCGAACTCGCCCAGTTCGCCATTCGAAAAATTATCCAGTGAGATACTAACCGTGAAGAATCGAACGCTTAATAGCACGCACTCAAAAACAATTCAACGAACAAATTTCCCAAACGGCTTAGAGGCATTTATACAGCTTAGGCGTTTCGCCAAACTTTAAGGTGAACGATCCTACCAGTCGCTCAGTCTCGGCCAGCATCACGGTCAGCGTCATGCCTTGCTCAGTCACTTTACCGAGGTAACGCGCTGCCAGCCCTTGCGGTAGTTCGGGCGGCGGACGAAGCGCGACCGTTTCGCCTGTTTCGGGAACCTCTTCCTGAATCGTGACGACGCGCGACGACAAAGGTTCGTCGTTTAAGTAAGTGCCGAGCGCCTCGAAGTTGCCGTCCTTATCGAGCGCAACCACTTGCGCAATGCTTCCAACTCCGCAATCGAATTCGAGCAAAGTGATTTCTTCGCCCACCGACATCGAGAGGTGGGCACCGCCCCAGCTTCCTTTGGGTAAGGTTCTCATCGTTTGCTCCTTGCGCGATTTGTCTTGCGCAGCCACGCCTGGCAGGCTGCTTGGATACCAATTGATCTGCCCGATCAACAAACAAATCGTGAGAAAAGCCGCGCTTCCATAAAACATAATGCAACCTCCATCGAATGCTCTTATTTGTGATTGAGTACAATCATCAACTCGTTTGAATCTGAAGCCGTGACCGCCAGATCAAGCAAACCGTCGCCATTGAAATCAGCCAACGCTCCGCCGCGCAGCTTTTTCCCTGTGGCGATTTTTGCACTCAGCTTGAATTGTCCATTTCGGTCGCTCTGCATAATTTCAATATCACCCGATCCCGTCGCCAACAGCGCCAAATCAGGCAGCTTGTCGCCGTTCCAATCGCCTACCTGCAAGCCGTATGGATGCACTTCAGTTGGCAAGGCTCGCACGCCTTCAAAGCTCCCGTCCGCTTTGCCACGCAGAAAAGAAATGCTGGCCGAACCGTAATCCGTCGTGAGCAAATCGCTTATGCCGTCACGGTTCACATCACTGAACAACAACGTCGTAGGTGTCATGCCTACGCTGTAATTTTCCGCTGCACTGAACGCTCCGTGTCCATCGCCGCGCAACACAGAGACATCGCTCGAACCATGATTGCACGTAGCCAAGTCTAACAACTTGTCGCCATTAAAATCTGTTGCGAGCAACCAGAAAGGCCGCTTGCCCGTGTGAAACGTCACGTATTTTTCCGGCAAGCCGCGCGCTTCGCCCAGATAAATCGAGACCGTGTGATTCTTATCGTTGGCCGTCACCAAATCGGCCTTTCCATCCTGATTGAAATCAGCCGTGAGCAACGCACGCACAGTGGTTTCGCAAGGCAAGTTCCGCGCTTCGCTAAAAGCGCCTTTCCCTTGCCCTAACAAAAGCGAAAGGCTTTTCTGCCGGGGATTCGCCGTAGCCAAATCCGGTTTGCCATCGCCATTGAAATCGCCAGCAGTGATAAATATCGGTTCGCCGCCCGCTGGCAAACTGATAGTAGGCTGCAATTTTCCGTCGCCGCGATTAAGCATCACCATCACGTTTTTGCCAGTGATAACGGCGAGATCGCTTTTCCTGTCATCGTTCCAGTCGCCGACCACCATGCTCGCTACGCCATCTACGGCGTATTCATCCTGCAACTTGAAATCGCCTTTGCCATCGCCGCGTAAAACCAACAACCCATTTTTATTGCCGTTGTTGGCGACAATCAAATCCGTCTTTTGGTCTGCGTTCAAATCAGCCGTCACCAGAAACACCGCTCTTGTTTCAACCCCTGGCAGATTCAGTGAGGCGTGTTCCGTCAACTCGCCTGCTTCGTTTGCCAACAGAATTTCAACTGATCCTTTTACACCGCCCACCACGGCCACATCCGCCCGCCCATCGCCGTTGAAATCTCCGCTCACGCCATTGAGCGCAGGCAACGTCGTAGGAAAGCGCCGCGCCGCTCGAAACGCCCCTTGGCCTTCGTTGACAACCAGCGACGCATTGCCTGAACCCAGATTGGCTACGACCAAATCGCGCTGCCCGTCTCCATTGAAATCGCTGATGCCCAGCGCCGTTGGCGCTTTCCCTACGGCATAAGTTACGCGCGCGGCAAACTTGCCGTCGCCCGCTCCCGCCAGCCAAACCACATCGCCTGATTGCGCATCAGCGCAAACCAGATCGGGCTTGCCATCGCCATTCACATCATCGGCAGCCAAGGCGAACGGCTCACGCCCCACGGCGAGCATCGGCGCGGACTCAAACACTGCCTCGCCTCGATTGAGAAAAACCGAAAGGTTATCTGACTGCGAATTCGCGGCTGCCACATCGGGCTTTCCATCTTGATTGAAATCGGCCACGGCCAACGCCACCGGAGCCGTGCCCGCCGCCAACGGCTGAGACGGTTTGAATCCGCCTTGTCCATCTCCCAACAAGACCGAGACGTTGTTAGAACGGAAGTTGGCAACCACCAAGTCTGGGCGTTGATCGCCGTTGAAATCGGCGGCGATCAACGCACGCGGCTGATCGCCTGCTGCAACTTTATTCGCCAACCGAAATTCGCCTTGCCCTTCACCGAGATACATCCACACATCGTTGGAATCGTAATTCGCCACGGCTACATCTTCGTGATGGTCGCCGTTGAAATCTCCCGTCGCTACCGCCACCGGCGTAGTTCCCGCCGCCAACCGTGACGAAACCTGCGACGCTTCCGGTTTGTGCCCCCACCAATAGCGCACGGCGAAGATCAACGCGATGAGCAACAACACCCACGGCCCAAATTTCTTTAGTAAAACAAGCACCTGATTGCCTTTTGTGAAAGATTGCGAGCAACGGCGCGCAGTCTAGGTTGCGAGTATTTTCCCGTCAACGCGAGCGGCTGCTAAAACTCACCGAAGCCCATGAAAAAAGGCTGAACCCAAACGAGTTCAGCCTTTGATTGGTTTAGCGATGAGGCGAAAGATTATTCGCCACGTACCTCAAGTTGCCCTTCGACGACATCTGCGGTGAACGTATTGAACGCCTTCCATAGATTTGTGATCGGCAGTTTCACGCGCTCGTCAATCGTACGTTTGAGGAAGCGCGCGCCATAAGCCGGACTGAAACCGAGTTCAACCAGTTTGTCTACGGCGGATTCGCTGACGTGCAGCGATTTGCCTTGCCGTTCCATCTGGCGTTTGGTCGAGCCTAGATAAAGCAATGCGATTTGTTTCACTTCGTCTTCGGTCAGCGGCGAGAACACCACAATCTCATCAATGCGGTTGCGGAATTCAGGCGAGAAGCGCGTCTCAGCGGCTCCGATGACAGCGCGTTTGATCTCTTCGACTTCAGAACTCGTCTTGTTGCCGAAGCCGAGCGGCTTCATGTATTTCCTAAAATTATCGCTGCCCAAATTCGAGGTCATGATGATGATCGCGTCAGACAGATAAACTTTCTTGCCGCGTCCATCAGTCAACCAGCCTTCGTCAAAGGCTTGCAGGAACAGGTTCAGCAAATAGGGCGAAGCCTTTTCGACTTCATCTAACAGCAAAACCGTATAAGGATTTTCGCGCATCTTTTCGGTCAACACGCCGCCGCGTTCGCTGCCGACGATGCCGCGCGGCATTCCGATGAGCTTTTCGATGGCGATGGTTCCGTCGCCGTATTCGCTCATATCAATGCGCACCATTTTCTCTTCATCGCCGAACATCGCTTCGGCGACGG
>JANNUY010001074.1:0-2403 GCA_031414155.1 Acidobacteriota bacterium | reverse complement strand
ACAACGCGCGTCGGTCATAACTTTCAGGAAAACCTTTGCGCGCCATCAAGCCGCGTTCGTTCAGCACGGCGTTCAGCGATCCGGCTTCTTACTTTCATCGCTACGCCAGTCTGTCTGACGATGAGGCCGTCGCTAAAGCTGACAGCATTTGGGAAGAAATCAACGGCCTGAATTTACGCGAAAACATTCTGCCAACCCGTTCGCGCGCGCATCTGATTTTGCACAAAGCGAAAAACCACGCGGTCGAAAGTGTGAAGTTGCGCAAGCTCTGACGTCATGCTCACGAGGGATCACGACAAGCGCGCGTTTGGTTGCGAAACCCGCAAGCCAATGTTATTCATTTAGCGCAGTTTGAATATCGTCCTTATTGATTATCCCAAAACGTTCTTTAGCCTGCGTCTGGTTGCCCCGAAGCTAGCAGTTTTAGATAGTTTCCTCCCATCGTTGTAATTTCTACAGTCACTTGTAGGCTGGTCAACCGACATCCCCCAGAGCGCCGGTTTACGTGTATGCAACGACAAAGACGAGATACCAACGAAATCAGACGACCCGACGCGCCAGCGCCCACTATGCCTGTGTCTAACGCGGCGGACGAACGCAAGAACGCGCAATCGGTCGTCATCGTCGCCGCCGTACAAGCCGCGCCGATTTACCTGAGCCTGGAACGCAGCCTCGCGCGTGCCCTTGAGCTCATTGCCGAAGCCGCCCGCCGTCGCGCCCAACTCGTCGTATTCCCTGAAACCTGGCTGCCTGGTTATCCCGCGTGGATTGATGTCTGCCGCGACGTAGCCGTATTCGACAGTCCCATCGTCAAGCGTCTTTTCGCGCAACTGGCTGAACAAAGCGTGGTCGTACCCGGCCCCGTGACTGATGCGCTGGGCAATGCCGCGCGCGAACACAACCTGACGCTGGTCATCGGCGTCAACGAGCGCGTACTCGAAGGCGCAGGACGGGGAACGCTTTATAACACGGTGCTGACCTTCGGCCCTGACGGCACGTTACTCAACCATCATCGCAAACTGATTCCTACGTTTGGCGAACGATTGATTTGGGGCAATGGCGACGGCTCTACGTTGCAAACGATTGATACGCCCGCCGGACGCATCGGCAGCCTGATTTGTTGGGAACACTGGATGCCGCTCGTGCGCCAAACCATGCACATCAACGGCGAAGATATTCACATCGCGCTCTGGCCTGAAGTCAAAGCGATGTATCAAATCGCCGCGCGGCATTACGCTTTTGAGGGGCGCTGTTTTGTCGTCTCAGTTGGCAGCATCATGCGCAAGCAGGACTTGCCGCGTGAACTTGAAGTCATTCCCGCCGTCGCGCAAAGCAACAGCGAATTCATTTTGGGCGGTGGGAGTGCAATCATCGGCCCTGATGGAAACTACGTGGCAGGCCCTTCGTTCGACGCTGAAGTCATCATCCTCGCGCGCATCAACCTCGAACGAAACCGCGAAGAAAGCATGGCGCTCGATGTCACAGGACATTACCACCGGCCTGATTTGTTCGAGTTCGATTACAAAGGCCATCACCTAAACGGCAAAGGCCATGTGCATGAATTGCCACCCGCACCGCCGATCATTGAGGCTTTGCCATCTGCGTCATCAAATGGCTCAGGTCTTTTCATGCATAGTCCACCGTCCCAAGCGGCGACTACGCCGTTGGTCATTCCTGAACCAGCCTCGGCGCGCAAACCAAACTCCGCTGGCGGAGCGTAGCTCAGGCTGTGGCGTTCTCTTTCACCTTCAACACTACGAAAGTCATGTCGTCATCCTGTGCGTGACCCTGCGCCCAATCGTCTCCAACCTTAACCAGATGTTCGATGATCCGTGGTGGCGTTTCATGAGCCGCTTCGGCAAAGGCGCGTTGGGTCGCCGCGTAATCCAGCATCTCGCCCATCGCGTTAAAGCGTTCAGGCAAACCATCGCTCATCAGCACCACGACATCATCCGCCGCGAGCGTCAGTTCCTGCTGCTGATATTGATACTTCGTCATTCCGCCCAGCGGCAACGCCCGCATCACGACTTCTTCTACCTCGCCGCTCAACGCGCGATAAATCAGCACGGACGGCATTCCGGCGATGCACACGCTCATCTGATGGCCTTTCACTTTCACCATCGTCATCGCCATAAACAACCCGCGTAAGTTCATCTGTTTCAGCACACTGCTCATCCGCTGAAAGATGTGCGGAATCTCTGGATGATAGGCGAGCGAAACGAACAGGCTCTTGACCGAAGACACCAGCGTGCCTGCTTTCAACCCGTGCCCCGTCGCGTCACCTACGGCAATCGTCAGCGTGCCGTCTTCGCTGGTGTGAAAGTCGTAGTAATCGCCGCCGACTTCTGAAGCGGTTTTCATATACGCGGCAATATCGAGGTGCGGCAGGCTGGGCAATTTCTT
>JANNUY010001073.1:0-4416 GCA_031414155.1 Acidobacteriota bacterium | reverse complement strand
CGCAAAATAAGCCGTGATCTACTAACCCAGTGAAAACTTCGTCTTCAGTAAGTTGGTTACTCCCAAAAACAAATGGGTTAAGCATAAAAGAGCCTTTTGATTGATGATGCGGAATTACAACAATTCGCGTCGTGAAAGTCGAAGGAAAGGTAATAACAATGCATGGCATTTCATTGGGCAGCGGCTTCAGCAGCAAGCTCTGCCTGTTCCTGCGCTCGGGCAGCGGCGAGGTTGGCGAGATATTCCTGATACCACTCGTGATTTACGTCGAGACTGAGATCGGCTATCGAAGCCCGCACCGCTTGCGGGCTGCCGGGCCGCAGCGATGGCGGCGCAGGCGTATCAACCTGAATGAAGATGTATTCCACTTGCGCGAAGTATTTCGCCGCAGTCTCTTTGAGTTGCTGCAAAGCTAGTTCGCGCGTACTGGCTTCGACCGAGACTTTGGGAAGGTTGGCGAGCGAAGCGCGGTAATGACCGTTCTCGCGTTCGATAATTACGCCGTGAAGTTGATTCATAAGATTGCTCCTTTCGGCGCAAAGGGTAACGCAAACTCATCGCTCGCGTCACCCTTCACATTTGCCGAACCGCTAATTCCCCGAACCGTTCCCGCTTGCACCCGCCGCAGCCGGAGCCGCTTTGTGGTAGTTGGGATAAGCCGGTTTCACCGGACGTTTGACCGGATTTTTCTTGAGCAAGTCCAAAGCTACGCTGACGGCTTTTTCGAGTTGCGTGTCAACGCCTTTGCGCCACGCGGCGGGTTCGAGGTCAATCTCGATGTCGGGCGGCGTGCCTACGTTTTCGACTTCCCACGCGCCTTCGGGCGTATAGAAACCGAAGTGCGGCGCGGTCACGTATCCGCCGTCAATCAACGTGGGATAGCCGCCGATGCCGACGAGTCCGCCCCACGTACGCTTGCCGATGACCGGGCCGATCTTTTTGCGCTTGAACATCCACGGCAACAGGTCGCCGCCTGAACCGGAAAATTCATTCGCCAGCATGACCTTCGGCCCGGACAACACACCGAACGGCGTCGTCGCTTCCATCCCCTCGCGCACCGCCCAATAACTCATCACCGGTTTCGCCAGGTGGTCAATGATGAAATCAGCCGCACTGCCGCCGCCGTTGAAACGTTCGTCAATCACCGCGCCCTCTTTGTCGAGTTGCGCGAAATAGTAACGATTGAAATTCGTGTAGCCGCCCTGCCCCGTGTCAGGCAGGTAAACATAAGCCAGCTTGCCGCCCGAAAGTTCACCGACCTTGCGACGATTGCTTTCGATCCAATCGTAATTGCGCAACGCGCCTTCGTTAGCCGCGGGCACGACGGTAACTTCGCGCGAACCTGTTCCGTCAGCATTAGGCCCGACCTTGAGCGTAATCTGTTTGCCCGACGTGTTTTCGAGCGCCTGATAAATGTTATCGCTCGCCGTCAGATTGCGGCCTTTGATCGCAAGCAGATATTCGCCCGCCGCTACGTTGATGCCGGGCTGCGTGAGCGGCGCGCGCAGTTGCGGATTCCAGTTTTCGCCGTTGAACACTTTGGCGAAACGATAGCGTCCGTTTTCGAGTTTGAAATCAGCGCCGAGCAATCCGCCCGGCACAAAGTTCGGATTCGGAACGTCGCCCGGAGCTTGCACGCGCAAGTGGCCGACCGACATTTCGCCGTACATCTCTTGAAACAGATAGTTCAGATCGGCGCGATGACCGAGTCCGGCGAGATAAGGTTCGTATTTTTTCGTGGTCGCAACCAAGTCCATCCCGTGCAAATTCGGGTCGTAAAAGAAATCGCGTTCGATGCGCGCGACTTCTTTATAGATTTGATTCCACTCGGCGCGCGGGTCTACGAAAACTTCCATGTCTTCGACCTTGATGCGTCCGTCGCCGGGCTTAGGCGGAGCCATAGCGCCTGTGATGAACCACGAAGGGCCTTGACGATAGAGAACCTTTTCACCGTTGGCCGATACGTCAAAGCCCTGCACGCCGCTGATGAACGGATCGAACTTACGCTTTTCAAGATCGAATTTGCCCACCGTAGCGCCAAACATTCCACCGGGCGCGGGTGGGCCTTGCGGCACTTCCATCACAAAAAGAATGCCCGCTTTGCCTTTCATCAACCCCACGTAATTGCGCGCCGGAATCGGCAACGCAATGATGCGCTGACTGATGTTTTCGAAATCAATCTTGACCGGTTCAGGTTCTTTTTTCGCCCCCGGTTTCATTGCAGCCATTGCACCAGCAGGCGGAGCAGCGCCAGCAGGCGGAGTAGCGGCATCCGGTTTCTTCTCTCCGTCTTTCTTGTCGCTGTCTTTCTTCTCGTCTTCAGCGATTTTTTCTTCATCGCTTTCGGGCGCGAGCGGCGAAGCCTGATCTTTTTTCAGCACGACGGCATAAACGCTGCGCGTGGCGCGCAACGGATAAGTGGACATATCCAGTCCGCCATTAGTCGGGCCGATGTCGGTCGAGGCCGTGAAATAAAGATATTTGCTGTTGTTGTCGAAACGCGGCGAGAGCGCGTCGCTCATGCCATCGGTGACTTGCGAGATTTTTTTGTCTTCGAGCGAATACACAAAAATCGTATGCGTCCACGATTTGAGCATCTTTGAATAAGTGATCCACTTGCTGTCGGGCGACCAGTCGGGGTCGAGATTGCCCGCGTCAGAAAGCGTTTGATCTACTTTGACGGGATCGGCTTTCTCGATGTCCACGAACCAAAGGTTGAGCCGCTTGTCGAAAAAGGCAATCTTCTTGCTGTCGGGCGACCATTTCGGCGAATAATAAAACGTCGGTTCGAGCTTGATCTTTTTGACTTCGCCCGCGCCTTTCTGGTCGCGCAGGTGCAATTCATATTCGCCCGCAGCGTCAGAGAAATAGGCAATCCACTTGCCGTCGGGCGACCACGACGGATCGCGTTCGGCGCTGTTGGGCGCGTTGGTCAAATTGCGCGCATCGCCTTTCTCGGCGGGCACAGTGAGAATTTCGCCGCGCGCTTCAAACACGGCACGCACGCCGGTCGGAGAAATCGCTACGTTCGACGCACGCGCTCCGACCTTTTCATATTTGGCGCGTACGCCCGCCAAATCGCCGTTGAGCGTAACGTTCACCGCGCGGCTCTTGCTCGACTTAATATCGAAAACGTTAAGCACGCCGAACTGCTCATACACGATGCTCTCGCCGCCTGCGGCTAACGAAGCTGCTTTGAGGTCGAGTCCGGCGTTGGGCATCGCCTGTGCGACTTTTTTGGTTTTGGTGTCGTAAGCAAACAGCGTCACCGTGCCGCTGCGGTCAGAGAGAAAATAAACCTTGTCGCCCGCATACATCGCGTCGAAATCGTTCGAGCCATTGGCCGAAGCTACGCGCGGAATGCGTTCGATGCTTGAGTCACTGAGGTTCGCAATCCAGATTACCGATTGCTGTCCGCCGCGATAACGTTTCCACATTTGAAAAGCACGCCCAATCGGTTCGTAAGCAATGCGCGAACCGTCCGCCGCATAAGAACCCGCGTGCGCCATCGGCAGCGGAACTTCCGTCGGCAACGTACCGTCAAGTGCAATCGTGAACAGCTTGGCAAAACGTCCCGAACTGCTGCTGCGACGCGATGAGAACAACACGCTCTTGCCATCCGGCGTCCAACCCGCGACGACATCGGCATCAGGATGATAGGTCAGCCGTTTGGGCACACCACCCGTCGCGGCGACGGTATAAATGTCTACGTTGCCGTCATATTGCCCCGTAAAGGCTACCTGCAAACCGTCCGGCGAAAAGACCGGATTGGTCTCGGTGCCTACGCCCGTCGTCAGCCGCGTGGCCTCGCCGCCGTCCTTGCCGACGATCCACAAATCGCCCGCGTAAACAAAGACGATGTGCGTCTTGCTCATCGTCGGATTGCGAAACAACATTTTGCCGTTGGGCGTTTGCGCCATTGCGCTCGCACAAACCAGCATTAAGATTGCAGCCAATGAAATCATATTTTTCATAACTATTGTCTCCGATTGCCAGATTAAGTCTGCCCACAAAGGCCACACGAGAGAAGCACGAAAGACAATTATTCTTCGTGTCATCTTCGTGGGCGAAATGTCTTTAATTTCCCGACGAACCGCTGCCCGCCGCTGCCGGTTTGCCGTAATTCGGAAACGCCGGACGCTTGCTCGGTTGCGGCGGATTGCGTTTCAGTTCTTCCATCAATAACGACACAGCCTTTTCGAGTTGCGGGTCGTGCCCTTGCCGCCATTGGGCGGGATCGAATTCGACTTCGACATCGGGGCTGACGCCTACGTTTTCGACTTCCCATTCGCCGTTGAGTCCATAAATCGCCGCGTCGGGCGCGCGCACTGTGCCGCCGTCCATCAGCATCGGCATCGGGAACGAAGCCACCAAACCGCCCCAGGTTTTCTTGCCGACGATTTGGCCTACGTTGAG
>JANNUY010001072.1:0-4086 GCA_031414155.1 Acidobacteriota bacterium | reverse complement strand
TGAAAGCCAAGTACGCCGCCGCTTGCGCTGAAATTGCGCAACTCGAAACGGCCTTGCAAGTGAATGTGCCGATGCCGCCTTCGGTCAAACGCACTGAACCGCAGTCGTTCAACTCGAATATGACGCGCGCGCATTACGACGATTCGATTGCGAAAATCATCGAATACATTCGCGCGGGCGATGCCTTTCAGGTCGTATTCGCGCAGCGTTTCGAGACCGAACTCACGGCGCATCCCTTTCAGGTTTATCGTGCGCTGCGCGTCGTTAATCCGTCGCCCTATATGTTTTTTCTGAAGCTGGGCGGTGATGAATATATCGTCGGCGCTTCGCCTGAGATGCTGGTGCGATGCAATAACCGCAAGCTGCAATACTATCCCATCGCCGGAACGCATCCGCGCGGTGCGACCGAAGACGAAGACCGCCAGTTAGAAGAGTTGTTACTGGCCGACGAAAAGGAACAAGCCGAACACGTCATGCTGGTTGACCTTGGTCGAAATGATTTAGGCCGCGTAGCCGATTACGGCACGGTCAAAGTTGATCGTCAGATGTATGTCGAACGCTATTCGCACGTCATGCATTTGGTGTCGGCGCTGTCGGCGCAACTGCGCGACGGGCTGGATTGTTTCGACGCGCTGGCGGCGACGTTCCCGGCGGGCACAGTGAGCGGAGCGCCCAAAGTGCGCGCGATGGAAATCATTGACGAACTCGAACCGACGCGGCGCGGCGTTTATGCCGGATCGGTTTTGTATTTCGATTACAACGGCAACCTCGACTCGTGCATTGCGTTGCGTACGATGTATGTCAACGGCAGCAAGGCTTACATTCAGGCGGGCGGCGGCATCGTCGCCGATTCAGTCGCAGGCACGGAGTTTCAGGAAACCGTAAACAAATCCCGCGCATTGCGCCGCGCGGTCGAAATGGCGGAGCAAGAGCTATGAATAGATTGCAGATTGCGGATTGCGGATTGCGGATTGCGAAACTTCTCTGCGGAAACTCTGCGGAAAACTCTGCGTCACTCTGCGGTGAAAACACACTTGCAGTTAGACGCATTGCGGTTGCTTTGTCCCTTCTTCTCTCCCTCTCTCTGCTCTCAAGTGCGCAAACCACGCCACCGGCGCGCAAGAAGAATCCGCCGCCTGCGCCTACGGCTGAAGTCGCGCTGGCTGAAGCCGCCAAGCTCGAAGCTGTCATCACGACGGAACTTGGCGTGGTTCGCATGGAACTGTTTCCCAACAAAGCGCCGAAGCATGTGCTGGCCTTTATCAAAAACATTCGTGCGGGATTTTATGACGGCTCGGCGTTTCATCGCGCGATACGGTTCGGCTTGATTCAAGGCGGTGATCCGTTGTTGAAAGACCCCAAGACGCCAAAAGCGCGTTGGGGTACGGGCGCGTTAAATCAGTTGCCCGATGAATTCAGCGATTTGAAACACTTGCGCGGCACAGTCTCGACCGCGCGCATTCCCGGCAAGCCGAACAGCGGCGGCGCGCAATTTTTTATTTGCAGCACGCCACAAGTCGAACTCGACGGGCAGTACTCCGTCTTTGGCCTCGTGACCGAAGGCATCGAAATCGTTGACGCGATTTCAGACGGTGCGACTGATGCCGAAAAGCGGCTCGCCCAACCGATTCGCATCGAGAGCATCAAGCTCGACACCAAACGCGAAGAGCCTTTCGTCGGTGCGGGCGCAGAAGAAATGCGCAAAGAAGTTTTGCTGACGACTTCGTTGGGCGTCATCACTGTGCAGATGGAACCCGACCTCGCGCCCGAACACGTACGCAATTTTTTGAAGCTCGTGCAAACCGGCTGGCTCGATCACACGAACTTTCATCGCATCGTGCCGAACTTTGTGATTCAGGGCGGGATGGCTACTGAACGCATCATCAACGGCGAAACGCGCCAGACGCATTGGGCTGATAAATGGGTACGCAAACAGAAAGGCGAATTCAGCCAGACGCGCAAGCACATTCGCGGCGTGCTCTCAATGGCGCGCGCCGACGATCCCGATTCGGGGCAGACTTCGTTTTTTATCGTGTTGGCTCCGGCGGCGAATCTCGATGGCAAATATACGATCTTCGGCAAAGTGACCGAAGGTTTCGATACGCTCGACAAGATCGAAAAAGTCGCGCGCGCCGTTGACGGGCAAACGCCGATTGAACGCATCGAATTGATTGAAGCGACGATTAAACCGTGAGGCTATGGCTTAATGCTCAAGAGGAAGCTCATGAAACAAACACTCATCCTATTTTTATTTTTCAGTATGAGTATTGCGGCACTTGCGCAAGGGGCTGGGGTTTCCAATGGTGAGAAAGCCGCGAATGCCTTGACGGTTTCGACCGTCGAAGAATTTCAAACAGAATTCACCACGGTGCCTTGCAAGAACGAAGCGCGTTTGGATGCAGTTAAGGCGCTTTTTATGAAAGTGGGTGCTCCGGCGGATGCCGTGGTCGTTGACGATTATTCAAACGTCAAAAATCTCGTAGTGACTTTGGCCGGACAATCCGAAGAAAAGATTGTCATTGGTGCGCATTACGATCTGGCCGGTGACGGCAGTTGTGGAGCGATTGATAACTGGACGGGAATTGTCACGCTGGCACATCTCTATCGCACGTTTAAGCCGCTGGCGCTGAAAAAGACGATTTTGTTCGTAGCCTTCGGCAAAGAAGAAGGCGGCCTGGTCGGCTCGCGCGCGATGGCTGACAGCATCCACAAGCGTAAAGAGAACGATCAATATTGCGCGATGGTGAACATTGACAGCTTAGGGTTGACTGCGCCGCAAGTGCTTGATTCGATGTCGAGCAAGCCGCTAGCTGATTTTGCCGAAGCAGCGGCCAAAGAGATTGCGATTCCTTATAGCCGTCTCAAAATCGAAGGCGCTGACTCTGATTCAAGTTCGTTCAAAGCGCGCAAGATTCCGGCAGTGACGTTGGCGGCGTTGCCAGAAAACTGGATGGGCATTTTGCACAGCAAAAACGATCAGGCGAAATACATCAATCCGGTAAGTGTGTATGCAGGTTATCGCTGGGCACTCGTACTCGTAGCCAAAATTCAAGACGGCGAATGTTTAGCTTTTCGTGAAGTGAAGAAACCCAAGCAATGATTCTCGTTATAGATAATTACGATTCCTTCACCTACAACTTGGTGCAATACCTGGGCGAACTCGGCGCTGAAGTTCGCGTTGAACGCAACGATCAGACTTCGCTCGAACAGATCGAAGAGATGCGTCCCGAACGCATCGTGATTTCGCCCGGCCCCTGCACGCCCGATGACGCAGGCATTTCGCTAAATGTGATTAAACATTTCGCCGGCAAGCTGCCGATTCTCGGTGTTTGTTTAGGACATCAAGCGATGGGCCAGGCTTTCGGCGGCACGGTGTTGCGCGCGCCTTACCTGATGCACGGCAAAACCAGCCGCATCATGCACGACGGACGCGGCCTATTCGCGGGCGTAGAGAATCCGTTCATCGCTACGCGCTATCACTCGTTAATCGTCGAACGCGAATCGTTGCCGAAAGAATTAGAGATTACCGCCACGACTTCCGACGGATTGATTATGGGGTTGCGCCATCGTGAGCTTTCGCTTGAAGGCGTACAGTTCCATCCTGAATCCATTATGACGACGGCGGGCAAAACACTGCTGGCGAATTTTCTGAAGCTGTGATGAGCGCGCAGCGTGTCCGTAGCCCGACCGTTAGCGAGGGCTACCTCGGCGTTGTACCCTTCGGTATTAGCGTGCGCATTGTGATGGTAGCCCTCGCTAACGGTCGGGCTACGGACACGGTCTGACTATGAGTTCCATCACGCCTTACCTGCAAAAACTCGTTACCCGCGCAGACCTCGCGCAAAGCGAAGCCGCTGCGTTGTTGCACGCGCTGTTGGATGAAGCGGCGCATGAAACCGAAATCGCCGCTGCGCTCACGGCGCTCGCAGTTAAAGGCGAAACGGCGGACGAGTTGGCAGGCTTCGCTGCGACGATGCGCGAACACGCCGCGCGCATCATCAGCAAACACGCCAGGTTTATTGACACTTGTGGCACGGGCGGCAGTACGGCGAAAACCTTTAACGTATCCACCGCCGCCGCCTTTGT
>JANNUY010001071.1:0-7503 GCA_031414155.1 Acidobacteriota bacterium | reverse complement strand
CCGCGCAGGCGCACGCGGAACACGCTCTGCGGACGCGCGGCGAGTGTCCTCAGATCCGGGCTCGCGAGCAGGAAGCGGCAGCGCGCCGCGCCGGCTGAGCGGCACTCGACCTCGAGGCATCCGATCTCGCCATCAGCGACACGCCCGAAGAGGTCGGCGAGCATCCCGACCGTGTAATAGCACGATGGGTACGGCATCGCGTTCGCGCGTGAGCAACGAACCCAGATGCGCGCCGCCCGCTTCGCCTTTCTGCTTGGGCGAAAGCATCGCAGTCAGCATCGCGTTTGAGGCGACAAAAACCTCTTGCCCCGGCGTCGGCGGAATGCGCGGGTTCACAAAATCGCCAAACACCGGTTGAAAATATCCCACTGTGGCGACAGTGATTTCATAAAGCTCCGCGCCCGCGTCGCCCAGTCCAATCAGGCTCGACACCAACGCAGGCGGCGTCGCCGGGTCAGCCAAAAAGCTGTCGGGCAGGTTGCGGACTAACTTGCGCTCGGTGATCGTGCCTACGATTTGCACGCGCGCCGCGTTGTCTTCGGCTTCGTAATGCACAAACTCGCCGACGCGCGTACGTATGTTGTCAGTGGTGATAAAGGTGAACTCGTGCGGATTTTCGCCGGGGCCTTTGACGGTTCCGATCAAGGTGTTTTGCATAGACTTTGCTGCTGACTTTGAGTTTAACGTACCGTCGGCGTAGGGCAGGATTAGATCTTTCCCTACGTTGGATGGTTGATTTTTAACGCATCACTCCTACAGAAAAATAAGTATAGCACGGGCGAAAAACGCTCCAAGCTGAGGAAGGCATAACTTGTCTGATGAATTTGTTGCGTGGTGATCGGCTGGGAAGAGAAAGAAAAAGGGAGCCGTGAGGCTCCCTTTTATTAGTTTAGCTGGCAGGCGGATTGTTCGCCGGAGCCTGATTGCGGTTGGCAAAGGGATTCGCCGCCGGAGCCGTTGCCGCAGGCGCGGTCGGAAAGCCTGGCGGTTGCACCGGAGGAAAGGGCGAGGTCGGCGCAGGTTGCGCTACCGAAAACGGAAACGGGGCACTCGCCGCTTTGGGCGCAGTTGCTTCGGCGGGTTTCGTGTCGCTGCTTTGTTGTAGCAGGATCGGATAAAGCATACGCACGATGTGCGGACTCATCAGGTTGGATTGTTCGTAAAGCTCTGACAGGTGATTGATAATTGCCGTACGAATGCTCGACGGACAATCGGCGGAATCCAGCAATAAAGCTATCGTATCGCCTACCGGGGGTTTTGCGCTCTCAGCCATTGACTCTCCTTATTTGCCGCAGCGCGCTCAAACCTTAGCTGAGGCGCGCTGACGAATCTGATTGAATAAAATAGTGTGATGATGCAACGGACTAAATTGGGGCGTTGCGGTTCAGTGTTGCCTTAAAGCGGGATGCTGGGCGGTAATTTACGAAGCGCCACGAGAATAGCACTCTAGTGCCGTAGGGACAATACGAGGCGAGGTTTTTTCTGAAAAGGTTAAGCGTTTCAGGTTCGCATTGGCTTTGGCGCGAACCTGAAACGCACAGCTTTGACAAATTATTCGCGGTCTTCGCCTAAGCGCGAAGCCAGATTGCGGCCTGTGTTGCGCGTGGGGTCTGGCAAGGGGTTAGCGACGGGTGGATTGGTTGGTTGCGCGACTGCGGGTTGCGGCGCGACGGCAGAAGCCGGTGCGGCGGCGGCCATGGCTTTGGCTTCGGGCTGCGTGAGTTCGCCGGTCACTGGCGTCGCAGGGGCGTTAGGCAACTCGCCCGTATTCGTCGCCGCTGCGATTACCGTTGAAATTGCTTGTCCTTGCGCTTGCCGAATCGCTTCGGTCGAAGGCAATTGCGAAGTGGTCGCTAAAAAGTTGAACACGCTCAATACGAGTTCAGGGTTGGTCATATCGAGTTGCTGACGCACCTGATCGAGATATTGAATGATCGAAGCGCGTACTTCAGGCGGGCAAATGGGCGATTTGAGCAGCGTCACGAAAGTCTCGCCTAATTGCAAAATTTCGTCTTTAGTTTGAGTGGGCATTATTTTTTTACTCCTGTTATGAGGTGACTAAATAGGCGGAATGCCAATATACCTTAGTGGAGTGGGGCAGCCATAGGTGTGAGAAAAATAGCATTTGATACACCAATGGCCTAGAAAAAATATGAAGTCGAGCAAAATTTTTGACTAGGTTTGTGCGAAATTTTATCGAAACTGCTTCATTCAGCCGATTCGACCTCACGTTCAGTGGCAAACTCGCCTGCTGCGGGCGGATTCAGCCGCGCACTGATGGCGTCGGTCAGGGTACTGAGTGAACGCCGTTCGAGCGCAGAAACGGGCAAGGCGTGATGAGTTTGGCACAGATGTTCGAGTTCAAGCGGTGGCACTAAATCCATTTTGTTGAAGACCAGCAGTTGCGGAATGTTCGACATTTCCAGTTCGCCGAGAATGCGTTGCACCGAAGCCAATTGGTTTTCGAGTTGCGGGCTTGAGGCATCTACTAAATGAATCAGCAAGTCTGATTGCTCGACTTCTTCGAGCGTAGCCTTAAACGCCGTCAGCAGATCTTTCGGCAAGTCGCGGATGAAGCCCACTGTATCGTTAATGATGATCTCTTGATCTTGCGGCAAGCGCAGCCTGCGACTCGTCGGGTCAAGCGTAGCGAACATGCGTTTCTCGGCGTGTACGTTGCTTTGCGTCAGCGCATTCAACAGCGTGCTTTTGCCCGCGTTCGTATAACCGACAATTGAAACGACTGGCATCTCGCGGCGCGAACGTTGCGCACGGCGTTGCTGGCGCGTAGTTCTCACCTTGTCGAGTTGTTGTTCGAGCAACGTGATGCGGTCGCGTACGCGACGACGATCAACTTCGAGTTTGGTTTCGCCGGGGCCGCGTCCGCCGATGCCGCCCATCAGCCGCGACATTTCGGCACCACTGCCCGACAAGCGCGGCAGCATGTATTTTAACTGCGCCAATTCGACTTGAATGCGGCCTTCGCTGGTTTGGGCGCGCTGGGCGAAGATGTCTAGTATGAGTTGCGAACGGTCTACGATTTTGAGGTCGGTGGCGGCGTTGATCGAACGCACTTGCGCGGGCGAAAGCTCGCGGTCAAAGACGATCATATCGGCTCCGCGTTGCAGGCTGCGGATGATTATCTCGCTCAACTTGCCTTTGCCCACCAACGTTGCCGGATCAAGTTGATTGCGCCGTTGCACCATCGTGTCCAGCACGACCAGATCGCCCGATAGCGCGAGTTCTTTCAACTCATCCATAGACTCTTCGGCATCAATCAACAAGTCTCTTGTGACGCCGACGAGCAAGGCACGGTCGCGCGTGTCAGAAGCCTTGCGCCCTCCGCGATTGCGCGCCATCTCGCTTTCGAGAGCTTCGATTAACTCGATGAAATCCACGTCGAGTTGTCCCGCCAGCTTTTCATCAAGAAAGCCGAACATCTCCGGCTCGCCGCTTTCCTCCTCATCGTCGTCAGCAGTTTTAGGGGTTTTAGCGGTTTTTTGTGCGGTGAAACCGGAAACAGGCAAGACGTGCGCAGCGTGCATCAATTCGGGCAAACCGGATTTTTCGTTCACTTGAATCGCTGCCATCAGATCAAGGCGCAAAATCGCCAAGTCGTTCAAGTCATCGCGCGTCAAGCCTTTCTCGCCGCGCAAGTGCGTATGCAAACAGCGCAAGCCGTTGAAACGCGATTGCCCCAAGCGCGAACGATCAAGCGCGGGCAGCACGATTTGTGTCGTATCCCCCACGATGACGTGTTCGATATGACCCTTGCGATTGATGAGTACGCCGACCTGCCGCCTGATCTCGTGCGAGATTTCGGTCAGTTGCCGCGCCAGTTCTGACGTGATGATTTCAGCGGGCGGCACGCGACGTTGATAGAGTTTTTCCAGCCGTTTGAGTTGATTGGGTTTGAGTCCGAGCGTTTTGCCTTCGATGTTTGGAATAGTTTTGTTCTCCTGCCGATGTGTCTAAACGGATAATGCCCCAGTGCGCTTGAGCGGCGCAACTGGCTTACGGTTTGTCGCCCGCTTCCGGTTTTTTCTCTTCAGTTTTTTCGTCTTTTAAGGTGTCGAGCAATTCTTTCCAAGTAAACCAGCCCTGCTTGCCGCGAATATAATGCTCGTCAAAGATAGATTTTTTGTTCTTGGGGTCGAGGTACGGCAAGACCTGATAAACCATGTCCTGCCGACGATGGTGGGCAGAAAGTCGTTCAGCACTACCCCTTGATAGTGCCAATGATAGTGCCAACGCACCTGGCGCTGGATTTCAGCGAAAGACGCCGACGCGCCGAGGTGATCGGTCATGGAGTTGTGAAACCGCAGCATGGTCGCTTGCAGTTGCGACACGATGACGTTTTCATCGTTGCGCGGATCGCCGATCAAGGCGCGGGCGCGTCCGCCTTTGGTCGAAGTGTGGCGCGGCAGGTCGCGGGCATTCGGGTCGAAGGATTCAGCCCCAGAGAGCGGACGACCGAGTTGTAAGTGACGTCCGTCGGCTTCGTAAAGATAAGGTCGATCGTCGGGGCCGCGTCCGTATACGCAATCGAGATCGAAGCGCGGCTTCTCTCTCATACTTGGCCTTTCTTGGTATGGCAAAACCAGCTTGCGGCTGGATACTGAATTGAGAAAAAAACAGCAGATGAAAGCAGAAAGCAAAGATGGGGATCAAGCCGTTTGCGCGTGCATGAAACGGGGCGCATCTTACGTGCGTGCCTAACGGATGGCAATGTTTTGGGGGTGATCCTTCACGTAAGACCTATCTGAAATGCCACCAGTAATAACGCGCACTTACGTCAATGCTTTTGTATCGTCGCGTCGTAATACAGTGCCCGCGCACGCGATGGTTGGGAGGAGGGCACAATTCAGATAGATTTCTTAGCTGAGGCAACGATTCGCTTTCGCATTGTTTTTAGGTGAGTCAATTTGTCAGGTTGACGGGGTTGGGGGCGGTGGCTAGAATGCGGTTCGCTCGTTGGCTGTGAACCTCAAAGCGTCTCCTCATTAAAAGACAGAAAGGTTTAGTTGCTCCATTCACTGCTGACGATGTGCCAAAGCGAACATCAATCTTCGTCCTTCCCGTTGAAATTCACTGGGCAACTGGGTTGGAATAAAATGCTTATTTACTCGTATTCGATTTATCGGATGCGAGGCAGTTTTGTTTGGCAGGCAAGCGTCTCCAAAATATCCGCCTGACCTGGTGAGGTGAATCGTTTCCCCCGAACCGTTTAATGACGGGCTTAGTTAAACCGAAACGATCTGGTGCCGGATGACAATGCAGGCGAGCAATGTGCCCCCAATGTTTTTCAGAATAATTCCCCGAAGAATTCATTGACCGGGTTGCATTCATAAATGCGAACCTCACTCCGCTGAAACCGTGATGCGAAATTTAACTTGTTTCTTTTTAGCCGTATGTTGGCTGACATTGGCGACTGTCGCCAACGCCCAGTCCTTACCGAATACTATCCCTGGCATGGCGGGTTCAGCTTCGGCTGCTGCCTTAGGGCAGGGCGTGAGCGATAATAAGTTGGGCAGCGTGTTGTTTTATCACTATTACACCAGCGACGTGTCGAGCGGCGCGGTGAATACGCGGCTGACAATCACTAACGCGAACCCTACGCTGGATGTCGCCGTGCATTTGTTTTTCATAGACAGTACGACTTGCAACATTGCCGACAGTTTCATTTGCTTGACCAAAAATCAGACGGCGAGTTTTCTAGCATCAGACATTGACCCGAACGTAGCTGGTTACATCGTCGCAGTGGCGGTGGACGGCGAAGGCCGTCCGGCAAGTTTTAACTATCTGGCGGGCGATGAACTGGTGGTTACGCCGACGGGGCATCGTTTTGCGTTGATGGCCACAGCGGCGGCGCGGCGCGATGGACTATTCGCGTCACCTGCGAATGCCGATGGCACTTCGGCAACAATGTATTTTAACGCCGCCCAATACGACTATCTGCCGTTCACGATGATTCTGGATAACTTCCCCAGTCAGGTCGCTGGCTCTGGTTCACAAGTGGGCGATACGCGGTTGTATGTATACACGCCGATGGCTGATCTGGCGGGGGCGAGCGCTCCTTCGGGTTCGTTGTTCTTCCTTATCCGCGACGATCAGGAAAACACCTATTCGGGAGCCATAAATTACTCATGCTATCTGTCTTCGGATAAGCAGCGCATCACGTCCGTGCGCACCGCGCCGAACATCAACACGGTTATCCCCGCCGGACAAAGCGGTTGGGCTTCGTTTTACGCTTCGGGCAATTTCTCGGTACGCGGCAACAGTGCGGGCACGCCGTATGCCTTGCGCAACCTGCCGTTGTTAGGCGCGACGGCGACGCGGTTGGGCAATTACACGGGCGGACACAACCTGCGTTACGGCACGGTGTTCAATCCGGGCTATTCGATGACGCTGCCGCTGATTCCGCCGCCGTGTGGGTCTCCGTTGAATCAGCCGACACGCGACAGCTCGTTGATTGTTGATTAGCCCTAGCTCAATTTTGGTGCCAACAGGCAATGCTTGAAGGGCGCAAACCCTCACCCCATTTTGCAGGCGGCCTTCAGGCATTGTCCTTACAAATTTTCTGCATCCTCCTACCGCATTCCCTTCGGCATTTTGTCAGCATGTTACTAGCTGTCTTTAGCATTCTTTGCTTGGGGCTTGTCTGGAACTTTTACCCTCTATCGCCGTTAAAGCGGTCGCACGTAAGCTGAGAGAAATAACCAGCTTATCGCGTAAGAAGCATCCCGAATAGCAAACTGATTGCGAATTTTCGCAATCGCAAAATTTTATGAAACTTGTCGCGTAATGGTGCGTGCAAGCGTTGTTGATTTTTGCACCTGGGTGACGTGTAGGTATCGGGCACATTATTTAGTTCAAGTCACGGCCTCAACGTGATGCGATAAAAACGTCACCCCTCACAGCAAAAATCAGGACTTCACGACTCATCGAATGCGAACGGCTTCTCTCCAAAAGGGAAGCAGATAGGCTCACAAAAGCGAGATGGCTGAATATGTCTGCAAACTAGGTACGCCTGCGGGCGAGATCGTGACACGCACGATTGAAGGGCTAAACGAACAGGATTTGCGCCAGCGCCTGATTTCTGAGGGCTATCGCATCTTCGCGGTCGAAGGCTCCGATATTGCCAAAGGCATGCGCTTGGGAACCGGCGGCGGCAAGACCGTCAAGATCAAGCTGGATGACTTTCTGCATTTCAATCAGCAACTCGCCGCGTTGTTGCACGCCGGATTGCCGGTGCTGCAAGCCATTCAGATGTTGAGCCAGCATTCGCCGAATCCCAAACTGAAAATTGTGTTGCGCGATGTCGAGTCACGCATCAAAAACGGCGTGGCGTTGTCAGACGCCTTTGCCGCGCAGGGTGAAACTTTTCCGCGCATTTATACCGCTTCAATTCTGGCGGGCGAACGTTCAGGGAATTTAGACGATGTGTTGCGGCGTTATGTTGAGTACACAAAATCCATTGTCGCTTTGCAGCGCAAAATTCGC
>JANNUY010001070.1:0-2132 GCA_031414155.1 Acidobacteriota bacterium | reverse complement strand
GTTGAGCAATCCTTACAACGCTTTTGTCGGCGGAGCGCCTTTCCCTTATCGGGGAACGTTTGTCACGGGCGGCGGCGCGACGGTGGTGGCGTCTGATTTCGATTGGCCGCGCACTTACCAGATGAATCTCTCGTTGCAACGCCAACTCACCAAAGACCTGACCGTCAGCGCGGCTTACGTCGGCACGATCAGCGAACAGTTGCCCTTCGGACGCGACATCAACTATCCGGTGGTCAACGCCACGGCGACCAGTGCCGGAGCGAACATCCTTTCGCGGCGTCCCAATCCGGCGTTCGGCGCGGTGATCGAAATTGATTCCGATCAAGAGGCTTCTTACCACGCGCTGCAAGTGACCAGCCAGATGCGTATGAACCGCAAGGTCAGCTTCAATGCGTTTTACACCTTCAGCAAAACCCTGAGCAGCGTGCAGCTTCATAACAACACGACGCAAGGCTTGGCGCAGAATTACAGCAAGCTCTTTCTTGATCGCGGACGCGCCGACACCGACCAGCGTCATGTTTTCAGCATGAACTTCAACTACCAGCCTGATTATTACAACGGCAAGAACGCGATCTTGAGCAATGTTCTGAACGGCTGGAGCATTTCGCCCATCATCAAGTTGCGCAGCGGGTTGCCCTTCACCGTCACCAACGGCAACGTAGACGCCAATCTCGACGGCGTCACCAACGACCGCGCGCAATTGATCGGCGATCCCAAGATCGCCAATCCCACGGCGGCGCAATGGTTCAACACGGCGGCCTTTGTTCAGAATCGCGTAGTGACCGGCGTCGCTACGAATGGCAATTCGCCGCGCAACATTCTCGATGGCCCCGGCTATCGCGTCGTAGACCTCGCGCTCTCACGCGATTTCACTTTGACCGAACGCGTCAAGCTGCGCTTCCGTGCTGAAGCCACCAATGCGTTTAACATGGTGAGCCTCGGACAACCCGGCACGGCGGTTCCGACTGGTGCGACTTCGGCTACGTTTGGCGTCATCACCAATGCTAATGCCATGCGGCGGGTGCAATTCGGTTTACGGCTGACTTTCTGATAAACCTGAAGCCTTGAAAATTTCCGTCAAGATCAACGTCTTCAACGAAGCCCACAACATCGCCGCCGCGTGCGAATCAGTCGCGGCGTGGGCGGATGAGATCGTCGTGTGCGATTCGGCTTCGACTGACGACACAATAACGATTGCGCGCCGTTACACCGACAAAATCTATCAACGCGAATTTCGCGGATACAAAGACAAGCACGAATATTCTGATTCATTGACGACGGGCGATTGGATTTTCTGGCTCGATGCCGACGAGCGCGTTACGCCGGAACTGGCGGCGGCGATTCAGTCACTGAGGCAACGTGACGAAGTTGCATTGCCAGATGGATTCAAGATTGCGCGGCGTACGCGCTTCCTCAATCGTTGGATCATGCATTCCGGCTGGTATCCCGACTATCAAATGCGGCTCTATCGCAAGGCGGCGAGCTATTGGGACGGCGTCGCTCCGCACGAGACGGCGCGTGTGCCTGGTCGTATCGAAACGCTCGCGGGCGAGTTGTTGCATTACACCAGCGACAGTCTCAGCGATCATCATCGGCGGATGGAAACTTATGCTTCGCTCGGTGCTGAAGCCTTGCATCAGCGCGGCAAGCGAGTTGGCGCACTCAATCTTTTTGTCGTAACGATTGCGGCTTTCGTGCGCACTTACCTGTTCAAGCAAGGCTTTCGAGACGGCATGCAAGGATTGATTATTGCGGTGAGTACGGCTTACGGTGTATTTCTGAAGTTCGCCAAAGTGTGGGAAAAAGAACAGACACCTTTGCCGAAAGAAGACTGAGCGATATGTTTATCAACAAAATCCATCTGCAAAATTTCAAGCGGTTTACCGATTTGACGATTGATCTGTCAGGTTTGGCCGCGCCGCCTAAGCTGGTGTTGATGATTGGCGCGAATGGGAGCGGGAAAAGCTGTATCTTTGATGCCTTTGAATCAGTTTCTTGCACAAAAGCTGATGAAGAAAGTCTACAAAAGGCTGTTTCGCGCTTTAGGGCTGGGGAAACAAGGCTTTATTCTTATTTTCAAAAAACTTCAGCAGATTCTGCGACGGTAAAAATTGATATTGTTAAAGCTCAAC
>JANNUY010001069.1:0-3216 GCA_031414155.1 Acidobacteriota bacterium | reverse complement strand
GCGAACTCACCGATGGTGCGCGGCGCATGCTTGCCATCGTTGCCGAACGCCAAAGCGATTGGGACGAAGCCCTGACGCACTATTACGCGCTGGGTTACGACACCGATGTCGGCTATCTGCTCGACGTAATCATGACGCCTGAGCAAATCGCGCACTTCATCGAAAAGCGCGCGACGCTGGAGCAGCGCAACGATTTGCGTTACGCGCTGGGCTTGCGTTGGTTGCGCATCGGACGCTGGAGTGACGCACGTATGGCGTTTGCATCCGTTAAAACGACTCATTGCGCAATGCCCAATAGCGATGGCGATTGGCAACTTGAAACGCAAAACAAACAACGCCCTAAATTCGACTTAGAAATTCCGTCAAAAGGCATTTGTTCTGAATGGCTATTGCGTGACCTCAAAACCGCAGACGATCTCGAAGCCTTAGAGCAGCGCGTGCAAGTTGCGGCTGACGACGAAGCGAAAGCCGAGGCGCTTTATCAACTGGCGAGTTATCAAGTTCAAAGCTCGACCGAAATCTTTTATAACCCGCGTTTTTGGAATCACGAACGGTTTTGGCTGTTGTCGAATCTGGCCGAAAACGCCTCTTATCTTTTGCCGAACGAGTCGCGGCGCTTGTGGGATTACATGAATTCGCACGACGTGCTGGCGCGCGCCTTGCCGATTTATCTCGAAGTCGCCGAACGCTATCCCAATACCAAAGCAGCGGGTGACGCAATGTATACCGCCGCCGTTTGCCACGAACGCTTGGCGGGGATGAACAATTATTGGCGCGGCAGTTATGGCAACGGTTTGTATGCAGGCGCGCGGCTGATCACTTACCGCGATGTCAGAAGGGCGTTTCCGAAATACCGTTTTCCGCGCGGTACGTCGGGTTGGGAGCCGATGTCGCGCACCGTCAACGGCGGGCCGCGTTGGGACCCGTTGCCGAAACCCAAGCCGCTGCTGACGCGTACGCAATGCTGGCAGATCAGATTCAAACGCATTCATCGCATCCTTGACGCAGCGGTGGTGCAACGTGCTGACGCAATGTTGAACAGTTACGTGAAGCCTTATTACCGTTGGTGGATGACTAAGTTGAGCGATGGGTTGAGCGATGGGTTTAATGAATGGATCGCGGCGGTGTTGATGGGCTTGCTGACGCTGGCTTGCGTCGAGACTTATAACCGGCGGCTGGCGTTTTCGTTCGGCGCGGATTGGCTGCTGGATTTGCAATTGCGCCAGCAACCGCTCGAAGGCTTAGGGCTGAGTCTGCTGGGCGAAGAGAAAAGAGACGACAGCAAGACGCCGGTCGAACGCATCATTGATGATTCGTAGCTGTTTCGTAGTCGGCCTTGCGACAGTCTGTAGCCTGCCTTAAGCTCCGTTGCGTTTCCTAAACTTATCGCATTCAAGAAAATGTTTTTCCCCACGAAGGGACACGAAGTTTTCACGAAGAGGAAAATTTCTACCGTTAAAGCCTTCGTGTCTTCTTCGTGTGGCTTCTGGGAGAAATTCTTTTTCTGAAAGGCTATATCCGCAACGGAAGAAGCTTCATCCCAATGTCACGCCTAATGTTACGACTGATCGCATTCATCTTGTTACTTATCATCTGCGCCTCGCTCTGTCTGGCGCAGCAATCCGAAAAACCTTCAACCGCAGAAAAGCCAGCCCCTGAAAAGCAAAACGGTGAAGAACCCAAACCCGCCGATGCCAACAAGCGCGTCGAGCTAAATATGCTCGGCAAAACTGATTCAGCCAGTGGTGAAAGCCGCCGCAATGAGAACGTGCAATTCAACCTTGTGGACAACGGCGCGCTCAAAGAGTTGAACGTTCGTTTGGGGACGACGGCGACTCTCGTCAGCGAGTTCAACCCGGCGAGTAACTACTTCGGCGCTGAATTTGGCAACAGTCCGCGTTCGGCGATGTCGCTGCCCGCCGCCTTGCGCGCAGGCTTTCACGGCCAGTTGCAGGCGAGCCATTTGAACAGCATCTTCACCGCGCGTTCGTTTTTTCAGGTTGGCTCGGTCAAACCAGCGCGCGAGAACGATTACGGATTCAACACCGTCTTTGCGTTGAATCAGCGCACCAAGTTTTTTATCGAAAGCAGCCAGCAAAAGATTCGCGGTTCGGTCAACGGCAACGTACTCGTGCCCAAGCCCGACGAACGCACACCGCTCGCCACTGACCCGGCGACACGAGCTTTAGTGGCAAAGTTTCTCGCGGCTTATCCCACTGAATTGCCCAACCGCACCGACATCAACGTGCGCGCGTTGAACACCAACGCGCCGCAATCTATCAATGGCAATCAGGCGAATCTAAGGCTCGACTACAAACTAACCACGAGGGATTCGCTCGCGTTGCAATACCAGTTCACCTCGCAAAACGTAGACGCTTTTCAATTCGTCAAAGGACAGAATCCGAACACCGATACCAAATCGCATACGGCGCGCATTGGCTGGACGCGCAGTTGGGATGCCAAAACCGTCAGTCAGGTTTTGCTCGCTTACGAGCGCGTCAGTTCGTTGCTCGAACCTGAAAAGAATTCCGTTGGGCCATTCATTTTGATTGCCGGATTGACTGGCCTCGGCCCCGACGGAACCATCCCGATTGATCGCGTACAAAATCAAATCCGCACGGCTGGGCAACTCGCGCACAACGCAGGCAAACACAATTTGACGACAGGCGCGACGCTCTTGCGCCGTCAGATCAACAGCAGCGAAACCGACGTGCATCGCGGTTTCTTTTCGTTCAACAACGATTTCGACAACGACGCGATTACCAATTTTCGACTTGGCAAGCCTTCGCAACACATACGATCAATCGGCAATATCCATCGGCGTTTCAGGCAATGGGAAGGGCAAGTTTATTTCGGCGACAAGTGGCAAACGACGCCGCGGTTGACGCTGCAATTCGGATTGCGCTGGCAGCCCGTAACCAAACCCGTCGAAGTAGACCAACTCAACGTCATCCCTTTCGACAGCGATTTGAATAACGTCGCGCCGAGCTTCGGCTTTGCTTATCGCATGCCCCACAAGCTCGGCGTGATTCGCAGCGCCGCCGCGACGCATTTCGGCGAAATCTTTTTTGTCAGCTATCAGCAGATTCGTTTCTCTCCGCCGCTCAACAACAAAGTCGTAGTCGTCGCGCCGCAAAGTTTGCTTAATCCCTTTCAAGGCGAAATCGGCAAGCCGACGGTTTATGCGCTCGACCCGGCGCTGGCGACGCCTTACAG
>JANNUY010001068.1:0-9529 GCA_031414155.1 Acidobacteriota bacterium | reverse complement strand
CATCGGGTTTTCGCCCGGCACAAAAGCAGGAATCGGACTCATACCGGGTTCTGCCGCCATTGCCAGTTCAGCCACGGCGGGAGCCGAGCGAATCGGTTCAGCCAGCTTGCGCAGCATTTCTTCCCAATCCACATGGTCTTCCTTGTTCACGGTGATGAACCGATCCATATAAAAAACTGAGGTCACGTTGCCTACGTCAAACAGCGCCGAGGCGAGCGGATCGGCTTGCGCCGTCAGCGCGTTGGGAAAAGAGCGCGAAGAGCCGTTCGTCACGGGTTCCTTCAAAATGAATTTCACTGCGTTGGGATTGGGCGTGTATTCGATGTCTGCGATTTTCGGCATAACGATAAAACTTCCTGTTTAAGATCACGGTTAATGTTGCGAGAACAGCGATTATAGCGATGCGTGGCAGTCCCACAACTCGACTTTCCTGAAAAAAGCGATTGCGGCTACACTCCGCGCGTTGTTTGCGGTAACAATTTTGGCTGCGGGCGCATTCCATTTCTTAACCATGAAAAATCGGGCGAAAAATCGGGCGAAAAAACGGACGTTCAAAGTTTCGGCGCTAATTGCGCTTATGTGTGGTTGTTGGTCGCTGTTCGGCGCTGGTCAGGCGCAAAGCAAAGTGGATTTTGCGCGCGACATTCAGCCCATCCTGCAAGCGCATTGCATTGGCTGTCACGGCCCGCAGAAAGCGATGGCGCAACTACGTCTGGATGAAAAAGCCAGCGTGTTGACCGTGATTCGTCCGGGCAACGCGCAGACTTCGCGCCTGTTGCAGCGCGTCCTGGGGGAAGGCAACGAACCGCGCATGCCCAAAGGCGGCGAAGCTTTGCCGCCTGCTCAAATCAAGTTGCTGCGCCGCTGGATTAATGAAGGCGCAACATGGCCCGACACTCCGCACTCCGCACTCAAAACTCCGCAATCAAATCACTGGGCGTTCGTCGCGCCAACCCGCCCCGCTTTGCCGACGGTGAAAAACGCGACGTGGGTTAAGAGTCCGATTGATCGTTTTGTGCTGGCGACGTTGGAACAAAAAGGAATCGCGTCTGCGCCCGAAGCCGACAAGGCGACTTTGATTCGCCGGTTGAGTTTGGACTTGATTGGCTTGCCGCCTTCGCTCAAAGAGGTTGATGATTTTTTGGCCGACGCCGCGCCGAACGCTTATGAAAAATTGGCAGATCGTTTGTTGGCTTCACCGCATTACGGCGAGCGCTGGGGACGCTGGTGGCTGGATGCTGCGCGTTATGCCGACACGAATGGATATGAAAAAGATCACGAACGTTCGATCTGGCCTTATCGTGATTGGGTCATCAACGCATTCAATCAAGACAAGCCGTTTGATCAATTCACGATTGAACAAATTGGCGGAGACTTGTTGCCACCCAAAAAAGATTGGAAAGACACGCTTGACCAAAAAGTCGCCACCGGTTTTTTGCGCAATTCGATGCGCAATGAAGAGGCCGCCGTCGAGCCGGAACAGTTTCGCGTTGAGGAACTCATTGATCGCGTAGACGCCATTGGCAAAGCCTTCCTCGGCCTGACCGTCAATTGCGCGCAATGCCATACGCATAAATTCGATCCGATCAAGCACGACGAATACTACAAATTCTACGCGTTTCTGAATCAGGACGAAGACCCAGAGATCGAAGTGCCGACAACCAGCGAGGCGCAAAAACGCGCGAACATACTCGCTCACATCGCCAAACTCGAAGACGAATTGCTCGCCCAATACGCCGACCTGCCGTCACGCCTGGCCGCGTGGGAAGCGCAAGCCCAACAATCCACCGGTGACTGGACGGTGTTGGAAAATGCCGAAGTCATTGGCACGAACGGCGTCAAATTTGAAGAGTTGCTCGATCATTCGTTCATCCCGCGCGGCGACAGTCCGCCCTCGGTCGCTTATTACCTTTCAGCTAACACGCCGCTGAAAAATATCACGGGCATTCGGCTGGAACTGATGACCGATCATTCGTTGCCGCGCACGGGGCCGGGGCGTTCGCGGCAAGGCGTCGCGTGGCTTTCTGAATTCACCGTCGAAGCCGCGCCCGCCGGGCAACCCGACAAATTGCAACCAGTGAAAATCAACGGCGCGACAGCGGATTTTTCACTTGCGTCCAATCCGGTTGCGCTGGCGCTGGATGGCAATGTCAAAACTTCGTGGAGCACTGACGCAGGGCCACGTTTGCGCAATCAGGATCGTCGCGCGGTCTTTGCCCTGCAAGCGCCCATTGCGGGTTTTGCGCAAGGCACGTTGCTCAGATTTTCGCTGGCGCAAAAAGAATATGAAGAAGGCCGCACGCAACATCTCGAAGCCCCCAACATCGGGCGCTTTCGCATTGCTGTGACGACGCAACCGAATCCACAAGCCGATCCAGTGCCGACCAACGTGCGCCGCATTTTGGCGCTTCCCACCGCGCGACGTACGGCGGAACAACGGCGCGAACTATTTAGTTATTTCCGCACGACGGTGCCTGCCTTTGCCGAAACGAACAAAGCTATTTTCGCGTTGCTGAAAGACTGGCCTGCGCCCGCGACGACTTTGGTCGTGACGCCGCGCGCCGTGCCGCGTGAGACGCACATTTTCAAACGCGGCGATTGGAAGCGTCCCGGTGAAACGGTTACGCCCGGCACGCCTTCGTTTCTGCATCCGTTCCCGGCGGGCGCGCCGCGCAATCGTTTGGGATTGGGGCAATGGCTCGCGGCTAAAGAGAATCCGCTGACCGCGCGCGTGATCGTCAATCGCATCTGGCAACAATACTTCGGGCAAGGGCTGGTCGCGTCGCCCGAAGATTTCG
Source organism: Acidobacteriota bacterium (assembly GCA_031414155.1). Taxonomy (GTDB): domain Bacteria; phylum Acidobacteriota; class Blastocatellia; order RBC074; family RBC074; genus JACPYM01. The sequence continues at coordinate 6,731 of JANNUY010001068.1, read as the reverse complement.
GTACGCGCTGTGACCTGCCTTCGCATCCTGAATTGTTGGATTGGCTCGCCGTTGCATTTCGCGACGGGAGTGCAGAGTGCGGAGTGCGGAGTGCGGGGTCAGGAACACCGTGCTTGCCGTCAACGCCGTGGAGCTTGAAAGCAATTCATAGATTGATTGTCACCAGCGCAACTTATCGCCAGTCGTCGGAGCAAACTCCGCACTCCGCACTCCGCACTCCGCACTCTGAAGATCCGACCAATCGCCTGCTCGCTCGTGCGCCGCGTTTGCGCGTAGACGCCGAAGCCATACGCGACATTGCTTTGTCAGTGAGCGGATTGCTGAGTTTGAAAATCGGCGGGCCGAGCGTGTTTCCTCCCATTCCTGAGGGCGCGATGGCGGTCAGCTTTCGCAGTCGCACCGTGTGGGAAACCAGCACGGGCGAAGATCGCTATCGGCGCGGAATGTATACGTTTTGGAAACGCAGCGTGCCTTATCCTTCGATGTCTGTGTTCGATGCGCCGAATGCGGACAGCGCCTGCACGCGGCGCATTCGCTCGAACTCTCCGTTGCAGGCGCTGACGACCTTGAATGACGAGGCCTTTCTCGAAGCGGCGCAGGCGCTCGCCTTGCGCGTTTGGAAAGAAGGCGGCGCAGATGACTCAGCGAAAATTCGTTACGGTTTTAGGCTTTGCGCCAGCCGATTGCCTGATGTGTTTGAAGAAAAACGGTTGCTACAACTGCTGCAAAAAGAGCAGGGACGTTTGGCGGGAAACACTGCGGCGGCGGTCTATGTGTCTTCGCCTGACTTGAATAACCTGCCCGCGAATATTGATTTGCATCAGCTTGCCGCGTGGACGCTGGTCGCGCGCGTGATGCTGAATCTTGATGAGACGATTACCAAACCCTGAGATTTGAGATTTGAGATTGCGGATTGCGGATTGTGAATGATGAGGAGCCGAATGAACTATTCAGAAGAAATCAAAAGCGAAGTCAAAAAACTGGTCACGCGGCGACACTTTTTCAAAGAGTGTGGCGTAGGGCTGGGTTCCATCGCGCTGGCCTCACTGCTTAACGAAAAAACACTTGCTCAGAACAATCCGCAATCCGCAATCCGCAATCCGCACTTTCCCGTGAAGGCCAAGCGCGTGATTTATCTCTTCCAGGCCGGTGGGCCTTCGCAATTAGAGATGTTTGATTACAAGCCGGGGCTGGCGAAATACAACGGGAAGCCTTGCCCGCCAGAGTTGCTGAAAGGACAGACGCTCGCGTTCATCAAACCGGATGCGGCGTTGTTCGCCACGCAATTTAAGTTCGCCAAGCACGGGCAATCAGGCGCAGAAATGTCAGAGGCTTTGGCACACCTGCCGAAAGTGGCTGACCAACTTACGATCATCAAATCCATGATGACGGATGCGATCAATCACGCGCCCGCGCAAATTTTTATGCAAACGGGCAGCCAGCAATTCGGGCGTCCGAGCTTCGGTTCGTGGGTGACGTATGGGCTTGGCTCTGAAGCAAAAGACCTGCCGGGTTTCGTAGTGCTTTCGTCAGCCGGAGGGACGAGTGGCGGGTCAAGTTTGTGGGGCAGCGGCTTTCTGCCGACGGTTTATCAAGGCGTACCCTTTCGTCGCACGGGCGACCCGATTCTGTCGCTGGCGAATCCGCGCGGCATTTCGCGCGAGATGCAACGCGACGCGCTCGACGCGCTCAAAGACCTGAACGAACATGTGATGGCAAAGACGGGCGACGCCGAAATCGCTACGCGCATCAATTCGTTCGAGATGGCTTATCGCATGCAGGAAAGCGCGCCTGAGTTGATGGACTTGAGCAAGGAAAGCAAGGCTACGTTGGAGCTTTACGGCGCAGAGCCGGGCAAGAATACTTACGCGAATAACTGTTTGCTGGCACGGCGAATGGTCGAGCGCGGCGTGCACTTCGTGCAGCTTTATCACGAAGCCTGGGATCATCACGGCGAGGTTCACAAAGGCACGATTGCGCAAAACAAAGAAACCGATCAGGCCAACACGGCTTTGATTCTTGATCTAAAACAGCGTGGTTTGTTGGAAGACACGCTGGTGATTTGGGGCGGCGAATTCGGACGCACGCCGATGATTCAGGGCGAACCCGACGGCAGCAGCAAAGCCGGGCGCGATCATCACAACAAAGCCTTCACGATGTGGGTCGCGGGCGGAGGCTTCAAGCCCGGCACCACGGTGGGCGAGACGGATGAGTTGGGCTTCAATGTAGCGAGCGATCCGGTACACGTGCATGACTTGCACGCGACGCTGTTGCATCAACTCGGCTTCGATCACGAGAAATTGACTTATCGCTTTCAGGGGCGCGACTTCAGGCTGACCGATGTGCATGGCGTCTTACAGGAAAAATTGCTGAACTGAGACAGGCTTCAACGCTGACCGCCGCAGATAAGTTTGGCGATGGTTTATTGCATTGGTAAAACCAATCAAATCCATTATTATTTTCAATGTCAGAGACACGAGGAACATTCGCATTTCTCATCCTTCGCTTTGCTGAAACAATCAGACTTTGCTCAATCAATTGGCACGCGACCTTTCGCCTGATTATTTCTCAGGTGTTTTCAAAGAGTCGTGTCGCCACCTATTCCCAACATTTGGAGGAACTATGAAACGATTCTCTCTTTGGACATGCGCTGCGCTTTTGTTGTGCGGCCTGGTTCAGTTAGGTTCAGCACAGGCGATCAAGGGCACGTTGCTCGGCACGATCACTGACAGCAATGGCGCGGCAGCCGGTGGCGCGACGGTCACCGCAACTGAAACCAGCACTAATATTTCACAAACGACGACGGCGAATGCCGACGGCAATTACGCGTTCACCAATATCAAGAACGGCGTTTATCGCATTGAAGCCTCGTTGAAAGGTTTCAAGAAAGTTGTGCGCGACAACGTGCAAGTGGACGTGAACACGACGGTGCGCGCCGATCTGGCGTTGCAAGTTGGTGAACTCAGCGAAACCGTCACCATCCAGGCGAGCGGTGCTGAGCTTTTGCAAACCGACCGCGCGGACACGGGGCGCTTGATCGAAACTAAACAAGTGGCCGAATTGCCGCTGGGCTTTGGTCGCAACTTTCAGGGTTTGCTGGTGACTGTGCCGGGCGCGACGCGTCCGAGCCGTCCGCATTCTGAGTTTTTCAATCCGCAAGACAGCCTTGAATCAAAGGTCAACGGCCAGTCGCGTCTGTCGAATAACTTCATGATCGAGGGCGTAGACAATAATCAAAAAACCGGTGTGCTCACCGTGTTGATTCCCGCCGCTGACGCCATTGAAGCAGTCAGTGTGACGACTTCCAACTTTGACGCGGAACTCGGACGCGCGGGCGGTGCGGTTTCATCGGTCACGATCAAATCGGGCACCAACAACATTCACGGCAGCGCCTGGTTTTTTGGCAATAACGAAAACACCCGCGCGCGCGACTATTTCACCGGCAATCTGGCTCCGACACGTTATCGCCAATTGGGTGTGGCCGTGGGCGGCCCGATTATCAAAAACAAGCTGTTCTATTTCGGCGATTATCAATACACCAATGACAAGCTGGGCAAGGTGACGCGCTCGGTGATTCCGATCAATGAATGGCGCACTGGCAATTTCAGCAACTTCCGCACAGCGGCCGGCGACTTGATTCCGATTTATGACCCGAACACCGGCAACCCTGATGGCACGGGACGCACCCAGTTTGTGAACAACATCATCCCTGACAATCGCCTCAGTGCGATTTCAAAAAAGCTCTTGGCATTTTTGCCCGCGCCGAATATCGCAGCGTCGTTGGGCAATCCGAATTTCGTCGTGAACACGGTGCGCAAACGCACGACGCATCAGTTCGACACTAAGGTGAATTATAACGTAACCAATAAAGATGTCTTCGCGGCGCGGTTTAGTTATCAGCAACCGAAACTGTTTGATCCGGGTTCATACGGCGTTTATGGCGGCCCGGCGAATGGCGGTTTTGCGGGCAGTGGCGTGCAAGACGTCGTTAGTTCGGCGGTGAACTATACGCACACTTTCAATCCGCAATTGATTCTCGAAGCGCGTTTTGGTGTCAGTTGGTATCACAACGTAGCCGAGACCGAGGCCGCCGGTTTGAAAACTTCAGAAGAAGTCGGCATCAAGGGTGTCAACGTTAACGCATCTTCAGCCGGTTTGACGCAAATCAACATTGGCGGTTTCAGTGGCCCGGTGCTGGGCTTTTCGGCCAGCTTGCCGTGGGATCGCGGCGAAACGACGACGAATACGCTGGCGACGGTCACCAAACTTTTTGGCAACCATACGTTCAAGGTGGGCGGCGAATATCGGCGCAATCGGGACTTTCTCTTGCAAGTGCAAGACAACGGCGGCACGCGCGGACGTTACAACTTTGGCGGAGCGCAAACGGCGATTCCGGGCAATACGGTGGCGATCAACGGACTGGGCAATGCGTTTGCTTCGTTCCTGCTCGACGTGCCCAACAGCATTGGACGCGACTTGACCGTCATTGATGAACCGGGCACGCGCCATTGGGCGTTGTTCTCGTTCGTCAACGACAAGTGGCAAGTGAGCAAACGGTTGACGCTTGATTTGGGACTGCGCCACGAGTTCTATCATCCGCACGTCGGCATCGTCGAAAAAGGCGGCTTGTCCAATTACAACACCAACGACAACACGTTGCTGGTGACTGGCTTTGGCAGCACCAACGCAACCGTCGGCGTGAATAAATACTATAAGAATTTTGCGCCGCGTTTGGGTGCCGCTTTCCGCCTCAGTGACAAATCGGTGATTCGTGGCGGATTCGGCACGAGCATCATTCCGTTCCCTGACAACCGTTATGCGTTTAACTTTCCGGTGAAGCAAAACAATCAATTTAACCCGGCGAATAACTTTGCGGCAGCGGGTTCGATGTTGGCGGGCTTGCCGGCGCCGCAAGCATTCAATGTGCCGGCCAACGGCATTATTCAAGCCAACACGTCCATCCTGCTCAATCAAGGGTTCTTTACCGTTCCCGCCAATTTGCGTGAAGCGCGGTTGCACTCTTACAACGTCGCTTACCAGCGTGAAATCTTTTGGGGGCTGACAGCCGAGGTGGCTTATGTCGGCAACATCGCGCGCGGCATCATCGCCGATTTCAACCTGAACGCCGGACTCGTGCCCGGCCAAGACAATGCCGGTCGTCCGTTCTTTGCGAAATTTGGCAAGACGGCTTCGGTGCAAACGTGGTTCCCGACCGACACCAATTACAATTCGTTGCAAATCAAAGTTGATCGCCGTTTCAAAGGCGGCTGGTTGGTGACGAATAGTTATACGCGTGGTCGTGCCATCACTTATTCAGACGACAACGGCGGCATCGCGACGCCGGCAAATGTCGAACTGAGCCGTGGCCCGGCGGGCTTTGACCGCAAGCACAACTGGAACTCAACTTTTGTGTGGGACATTCCGTTTGCCAACAAGCGCAACGGTTTGGTCAAAGCGATTTTTGGCGGTTGGCAAGTTTCGGGCATCTTTTCGGTGCAATCGGGTACGCCCATCGGCTTCACGGCGGATGCGGCAACCTTGCGCGCGCCTGGCAACACGCAACGCCCGAACTTAAACGGTACGCCAGCGGTTTATGGCACGATTGGGCCGCGTCCGGCGGGCAGCACCGACAACAACCTGCTTTATTTTGATCCGACGGTGTTTTCGGCTCCGGCGGCGGGCACTTTCGGCAACATGCTGCGCAACGATTCGATTCGCGGACCGGGTTACACCAATCTTGATGGCACGATCATCAAGCGCTTCCGTTTCACCGAACGCATCGGCGGCGAAGTCCGTGCTGACGCACTCAACGTGTCGAACAGCCCTAACTTTAACAACCCGAACGGCACGTTTGGCAATCCGGCGTTTGGTCAAGTGACCAGCACCATTGGCGGCGAACGCCTCGTGCGCTTTGGTGCGCGCGTGACGTTCTAACCCAACTGATTCAGTGCCACGGAGAAGGCGAGGCTTTCTCCGTGGCACTTTCTTTTTCAGGAGCATCAATGAGTAATAATTTTGAACGCAGAGATTTTTTGAAACAGGCGAGCGCCGCGAGCATCGCCGTAACCGCAGCGTCATACAGCCAAGTGTTAGGCGCGAATGATCGCGTCCGCCTCGGCATCATCGGCCCCGGCGCGCGCGGGCAGGAATTGATGAATTCGTTTTTAGGCGCAAATGCCAACGCCGAATTCGTCGCTTGCGCAGATGTATACAAAGCGCGTTTCGATCAAGCTGCCAAAATCGCAGCGGGCATCAAGCCCTTCAGCGATCATCGCAAGCTGCTTGAGCAAAAAGACTTAGACGCAGTGATCGTGGCTACGCCGTTGCATTGCCACGCGCGCCACTTCGTTGACACGCTAGCGGCGGGCAAAGATATGTACGCCGAAAAAACCATGACGTGGTCTATCGAAGAAGCCGAAGCCTGTCTCGCCGCCGCGAAAAAAGTTGCGACCAAGCGCGTCATCGGCGTAGGCCAACAACACAACAGCGCGGGTTACTATCAAGACGCGCGCCAGTGGACGAAAGACGGATTGCTCGGCAAAGTTTCGAGCGTAGAAGCGTGGATGAGCCGCAACAGCAAACACGGCGTAGGCCAATGGGTGCGCCCCATCCCGTCGGATTGCAACACGTCAAACGTAGACTGGAAAGCCTTTCTCAATGGGCGCCCGGCTCGCGCGTTCGACGCGCATAAATTCATCAACTGGCGGTTGTTTTGGGAATTTAGCGGCGGC
>JANNUY010001067.1:0-1357 GCA_031414155.1 Acidobacteriota bacterium | reverse complement strand
GACGTTCGGATAAGGCACTTCGGTCGCAGCGCCCGTCTTGGCGTCAGTGATCGTGAACGAATCGGCACTGGCCTGACTGACATAGCCTGACAGCTTGGTTTTGTCGCGCAGTTTGATTTTGATTGTGGCTTCAGGGCCAGTGCCGAGTTTGGTGATGGAGGCTTTGATTTTGGCTACGCGCGCGGCTTCTTTTGCTTCAGGCGTAGCGGTCACGGCGAAAGCGGGCGCGGCCAACAGCGCGTAAAGCAATGCGCCGATCAGTGTGAGTGATAGAGATTTTTGCGTTTGGGATTTGAACATTTTGATCACCTCGCACCGTTTGAAAAATTCTTGCGCCGTGCCAGTTCGCCGCTTGGCGTTGCACACGGCGCAAGGTTCTTAAATATCCTCAACGGTTGCGGAATGGCTTAATGCAAGGGCGATGCCAGAGGTCTTTTTGAGAATACGGAACAGACGAAAATAACGGAACAGACGGATTCTATTAGCTTTTCCGTATGTTCTGTTATTTCCGTCTGTTCCGTATTCTCAAGAAAGCTGTCAGGTGAAGCTGTCACTCGTCATCGGAATCAGGCGCTTCGTCGCCAAAGACGTAGCGGCGTGTGAGTCCCAAATCTTTGAGTTTTTGTTGAAGGCTTTGGCGATGCATGCCTACGCGCTCGGCGGCGCGGGTGACGTTGCCGCCGGTTTCGTGCAAGCAGCGTTCGATGTAAGCGCGCTCGAATTCGCGGCGGGCTTCGCGGAAGTCGGCGAGGAACGGAATCGCCAGCGCGTCATCAGCCAAAGGCGCAACGGATGGCAATGCGACAGGCGGCGGTTCGGCTTGGCTGTATGAAACAGGCGCAGGCGACGCGGCGCGTTCGACCGTGAGTTCGGAGGGCAAGTCGCTCGCTTCGAGGCTTGCGCCATCGGCCAGCACGACGCTGCGTTCGAGAGCGTTGCGCAACTCGCGCACGTTGCCCGGCCAGTCATAAGCGATCAGGCGTTGCAGGGCTTCGGCGCTAAGGTCGGTGCATTTGAGTTGATAGCGTTCGGCGTAACCTTTCAGAAAGTGCGCAGCCAGCAACGGGATGTCTTCGCGGCGTTCGCGCAGCGGCGGCAGGTCAAGTTGAACTACGCGCAAACGGTAATAGAGATCGGCGCGAAACGTGCCTGCGTCAACGGCTTGCTGCAAGTCGCGGTTGGTCGCGCTGACGACGCGCACGTCAACCGATACGGTTTGCGAACTGCCGAGCCGTTCGATCTTGCGTTCTTCGAGTACGCGCAAGAGCTTGGCTTGCGTGTTCAAACTCATGTCGCCGATTTCGTCGAGGAAGATCGTACCGCCGTGCGCCAGTTCGAATTTGCCTTTGCGTTGCGC
>JANNUY010001066.1:0-5313 GCA_031414155.1 Acidobacteriota bacterium | reverse complement strand
CTGGGTCAGTCCAGCCGGGTTTGACCTTGATGCGGTTGAAATCGGGGCTGGCGACGAATTTCGCCCACGCCTTGTCGCGCTGTTCCATGTTGTCGAAGCCGACCAGATAAGTCAGGGAAGGCATGCGTGTGCCCGCGATGGTTTCGCCAAAGAAAACATTGGTGAATCCGCTGTCGCTGAAGATTTTAATCTCTTCCTGGTTGAACATTTCGATTTTGTGGTTGAGTGAAACCGTCGTGCGCGATTCATAGGTTCGCAACTCAAACAGCCGCAGCGCAGGCTTGCCTTCGCTATCGGTCAACGGTTTCGGAATCGTCATTTGGGTGTGTCCGGCAAAGGCGCGCAACACCGAAGTGTCATAACGCACGTAAGGAACCTGACTGCCGCCTTCGAGTTCAAACAAAGCTTGCGCATAATCTTTGTCAGCCGCGAGTTTTTCGTGCGCGCTTTGCATTTCGGCCAGCGATTTATATTCGATCAGCAACAACAAGCCGGGCGTCGTCCATCCGGTTTGTCCGCGAAACGCACCGACGTTCGTGATGCCTTGCCGTGCGAGCGCGGGCAGCAAATGCTTTTGCGCAAACTCATTCAGCCGCGCTTGTTGCAAGTCGTTGCGCGTTTCGTAATTGCGCAACTCAAAATAGTGCGGAGCTTCGGCTCCTGTCAAAGTGTTCATAGCGAATGGTTCCGTGACTGGCAATGCGCCGATAGCCGTTGTTGCGATACCGATTTGTAAGATGCGTCTGCGATGCAAACTGCGCCTCCGTGGGTTTAGGTTTTTAAGAGAGAAGGGAACTACGAGCGGCCTTTACTTTAGCCAATGCCTTTTCAGCGCGCAACGTTTCGTTTTCTGAAGTTCTCTCTTATGCTCTCACGCCAAATGAACCAAACCACTTTTCATCAAATCGAAAGAGGCCGCGTCATTGCGATTTTGCGTGGCAATTTGCGCGGGCATGAATGCGCGCTGGCCGATGCGTTGCACGCAGGCGGACTCACAGCGCTTGAAGTCACGCTGAATTCGCCTGACGCTTTGGGTGTGATCGAACGCCTGATTATGCACGTCGGCGACCGAATGGCGATTGGCGCAGGCACGGTGTTGCAGGCTGAAGAAGTCGAGCGCGTTGCCGCGATTGGCGGGCAATTCATCGTCTCACCCAATCGTGACGCGCGCGTCATCGAACGTACCAAGCAACTCGGAATGCTTTCGTTCCCCGGCTGTTTCACTCCGTCTGAAGTGGTCGAAGCCGTGCAGGCCGGAGCCGATGCGGTCAAGCTGTTTCCCGCAACGATGTTGGGCGTGAGTTATCTGAAAGCGATTCGTGCGCCGTTGCCCGACATTCGTTATGTGCCGACGGGCGGTGTTACGCCCGAACTCGCACGCGAATATGTGCAAGCTGGTGCGTGGGCAGTCGGCGTAGGCTCTGAATTGATTGATAAAGATTTTTTTCACGCGCCCAACAATGAAGCCCTGGCTGTCGTGTTGTCAAAAATTCAAGGGCGAGCCGCCGCTTATCGTGAGGCCCTCATTGCATGAAAAAACCTGACTGTTTTGTTGCAGTAGACGCAGGCACGACCAATACGCGCGTGTGGTTAATGAATGATGGATTGCCTGTTGCCCATGCTAACGCGATGGTCGGAGTCCGTGACACGGCGCGCGATGGTCATAATCAAAAACTGGTTGCAACGCTGCGTCAGTTGATCGAAACCGTTTGCGCACAAGCGCCTGCGCATCGGCCTGAATGTATCGCCGCCGCCGGAATGATTACGTCACCGCTCGGCTTGCGCGAAGTGCCGCATGTGGTTGCGCCTGCTGACGCCGCGATGATTGCGCGACAGGCGTGGGGTGGCGTGATGGCTGAAGTTTCAGTGTTGCCGATGATTTTGTTTGGCGGCGTGCGAAGCGGGGAACTAGCCTCCGCCGATTGGGCGGAGAGCGATGTGATGCGCGGCGAAGAAACGTTGTGTTTGGGTATGGCTTATCCGGTGCCGTTCACCGTGCTGAATCTCGGCTCGCACTGGAAAGTGATCGAAGTAGACGAACAAGGCCACATCACGCGCAGCCGTACGACGCTATCAGGCGAACTGATATTGGCTACGCAAACGACGACGATTCTGGCGAGCGCGTTGCCGAACGATAAGTTGCAACAACTCGACGCGGAATGGTTTGAGAAGGGAAGTGACGAATGGGACAAGTCTGGACTGGCGCGCGCGTTGTTTTGCGTGCGATTGCTTGAGCTGCAAGGGAAGACCTCGCCTGAACAGCGGATGTCGTTTTTGTTGGGCGTTTATGTGGCTTCAGATTTAGCGGCTTTGCGCGAAAGCGGTTGGCTGGTGGCTGATCGCCGCGTTTTGCTCACGGGAAGCGGTGCAGTTGTTGAGGCTTGGTCGGCAGCTTTAGATAAACGAGAAATTGGCAGGGAAGTCATTTCGCCCGATAAAATCGAAGCACATTATTTAGCAGGAATCACTTCGTTGCTCGCGTTAGTTCAGCAATGAAGTGATTCCCTTCCGCTTGGGCTTTATGCCGCTTGCGTCGTAGCTCGCGGCTTGCGTTGTTTCAGCAGTTGATCGGCCAGCACGCCCAACAAAATCACCGCGCCCATCACGGCGAAATTCAACGACGGGTCAATGCCCAGCAGGTTCACCAGATTTTGCAGCACCTGCAATAACGCCGTGCCGAGCAGAATGCCGATGACGGAACCTTCGCCGCCACGCAACGAACAGCCGCCTAAGACTGCCGCCGCCACGCCATAAAGTTCATAAGAGTTGCCGTGCGATGAGGGCGAAATCGAATTCGTATAAAACGCAAAAATAATCGTCGCCAAGCCGGTCAACAATCCGCAAATTAGATAGGCGCTGGCGATCATCCCGCGTGCGTTGATGCCCGCAAAACGTGCGGCGTCTTCGTTGTTGCCAACCGCGAAAAGATAGCGGCCATAGACCGAACGATGAATCAGCACCCACAACAGCGCCGCGACGATCAACAGAATCACGAAAGGCCACGGCACGCCGAACAAGTTGCCGTTCGCCAACGCTTGCAAGCCGGTGAGACCCGTACCTTCGCCAAAGCCTTTGGTTTCATCTTTGGCGACGAAGCGCGCCAGACCGCGATAAAACAATAGTCCGCACAGCGTCACGATGAACGGTTGCAGCCGAATGCGCGCGACCAGAAAGCCGTGCAAGCCGCCGAGGGCAAGCGCGCCAACCAGTACGATGGCGACAGCGACTAAACTGGGCAGATGCCATTGCGAGATGGCGATAGAAAAGATTACGCCCAACAGCGCCATCACCGAACCGACTGACAGATCAATGCCGCCCGTGATGATGACTGTGCCCAAGCCCAAACCCAGCAAGCCGAACATCCCAATCAGTCGCGTAGTGTTTTGCAAATTGACGGGCGATAAAAAGCGCGGATTCAGCGCAGCCGTAATGCCGCACAACACGACGAGCAAAATAAAAATGCCGAGTTCTTTTTTCATCGGAATTTGAAGAAGGATAAGCCACAGGGGAAGAAGGGAACACAGGGTAAATCTTTGAACTCATTTTCCATTTGTCATTTTAGATTTGTCATTTGTCATTGCCTCCATCACGCCCAGCGAAATGACAAATGACGAGTCTAAAGTCACGAATGAAGGATTTGGTTTGGCTTTTCCCCGTGTTCCGTTCTTCCCCTGTGGCTGATTTTGTCTTGCGTCTTTACCTGCCGCGCAATTGATTGATCTTCGCGGTGAAGGCTTCGACTTCGTCTTTCTTGATCGCCAGCGTAGGCACGATTATTTTCTTCTCTGCTGGAATCGCCGCTTTGTCACCGCCTAAGACTTTCGCCATCAGCATCATGGATTGATAGCCGAACTCGTAAGGCTGTTGCACGACGGTCGCGTAAATCTCACCGGCCTTGATCCCGGCGAGCGTAGGGTCTTCTTCGTCAAAGGCGATGATCTTGATCTTGCCGGTTTTGTTGGCTTCTTTGACGGCGTTCAAAATCGCGGGGCCGTTGTATGACCACAAGCCAACCATTCCGGCGAGGTCGGGATATTTGACCATCGCGTCAGCCGCGTTGGCTTTGGCGCGTACGCGGTCGGTGTCGTCAGTGCGAAGCTCCAGGATTTTTACGTTCGAACCTTCCAGCGATTTCTGCAATCCGGTGTAACGCTCTTTGGCGTTTTGCGCGTCGGCTTTGCCGACAAAAACCATGACGTTGCCGCCTTGCGGAAGTGCTTCTTTCAAAAGCTTTCCGGCTTGTTCACCGGCGGCGGTGTTGTCGGTGCCGATATAGCAAGCGCGTTGGCTATCGGGCGCGTCGCTGTCTTGTGTGATGATGAGGGCTTGTCCCGCGAGGCGATTGAGCAACGGTGTTTGGTTTTTGGGATCAACCGGCGAAATCGCAATGCCGTCAATTCCCTTCGCTATCAAATCGTCAAGCACCCGCTGTTGATCGGCGGCGGTTCCTTCGCTCGGAATCTTGAAAGCGATTTCAGCGTTGGGCATTTCGGCTTGGGCTTTCTCAGTTCCCTTGCGCGCAATCGTCCAAAAATCGGATGCGTTATTCGTCACGAATGCCAGCCGTAACTTCTTACTCTCGTCGTTGCCTGAGTTGCACGCGGCGAGCGCGAGCGACAATCCGATAACCGCAAGCGCACTAAGCGCCTGAAACTTTTTCGTCATTGATGCCTCCAGAAATTGTAGAAAGGTTGTAGTGCGGAAAACGCGCGGGAGTATAGCCACGTTCAGTAATCTTGCCAACGCGCGCTATTCAAACGCACTTAAGCCCGTCAGATGCCGTCCGATTGAGAGCAAATGCACTTCGTGCGTGCCTTCATAGGTGAAGACGGTTTCGAGATTGCACATATGCCGCATCACACCGTATTCGCCCATGATGCCGTTGCCGCCAAGAATCGAACGCGCCGTGCGCGCGCATTCGAGGGCCATACGAACGTTGTTCATCTTCGCCATCGAAACGTGCGTTGGCGTGAGTTGCCCCGCGTCTTTAAGTTGGCTCATCCGCCAGACCAGCAATTGGCCTTTGGTAATTTCGGTGAACATCTCGGCCAGTTTTTGCTGTGTGAGTTGAAAGCTCGCCAGCGGGCGATTGAATTGAATGCGATTTTTTGAATAGTCCAAAGCCGTTTGAAAGCAATCAATCGCCGCGCCCAACACGCCCCACGCGATGCCGAAACGCGCTTGCGTCAAACACGACAGCGGACTTTTCAATCCGCCGGTTTCAGGCAGCAAGGCGTCTTCGGGTACGAATACATCCTGAAAGAAAAGCTCCGACGTGATCGAAGCGCGCAAGCTCAATTTATGTTTGATCTC
>JANNUY010001065.1:0-3510 GCA_031414155.1 Acidobacteriota bacterium | reverse complement strand
TGCAGGGCTTGCGCGGCGCGCCCGCCGGTTTCTTCGCCCATGGCGCGTTGCATCGCGCGGCGTACGTCGGGCGGCAAATTGGTAGAAGTATGCGTGATGAGTTGCAACATACTGTCGCGAAAAGCATCCGTGAAAGTGTCCATATCGAATCGTCCTTATTAGGTTTGAAGATGAAGCGCAAGCGTAGTTGCGCGGCGTAACTTTACCACAAGGTTGCGAATTTCTGCGCGTGACTGGTTTGTTTTTCTGCGGCGCGCGCTTACGATGTTGACGCATTATCAATTCTGCAAACCAACCACCAAACGCATGACCCATTGGTTCCAACAACGCCGGGCCGACCTTTATGCCTGTGGCGCGTTCGCTCTCGTATTCATTCTTTTCTTCTGGCCGGTCACTTTCGGCGGACGCTTTCTCGTCACGAATGACGCGCTGCTTTATTCCTATCCGTTGCGTACGCTGGGGTGGCAGATGATTCGCAGTGGCGAGTTGCCGCTGTGGACGCCAAACATTCTCGCGGGTTATCCGTTGCTTTCGATGGCGCAACTCGCGCTGCTTTATCCGCTGACGTGGGGCTATCTGTTTTTGTCAGGCCACGCGGCGGAGCAGGTATACGTGTTAGCGCCTTATTTGCTCGCGCCGATGTTTTTGTATGCTTACGTGCGCAAGCTCGGCGTGTCGCCGTTGGGCGCGTGGCTGGCGGGGCTGAGTTTTGCATACAGCGGCGCGATGCTGAGTCCATTGGGCGAAGGCGGTTTTCATACGAATGGAATGTTGTGGTTGCCACTGTTTTTGCTCGCGCTTGAGTGCGCGCGTGAAAAGCCACTCGCCTCAAGTTTGCTGTGGGCGACGCTGGCTTATTGGCTTTCGGTAGCGACAGGTTACGGGCAAGGTTTTTTGTATACCGGCATCATCGGCTTGGCTTATGCCGTTGTGCAGTGCTGGTTCGCGCCTGCATTGCGTCGGCGTTGGCAACCATTGTTATGCGCAGTCGCAGCTATCGTGTTTTCCGCTGCGTTTCAGGCGTGGCAGATTCTCGAAACCTTACAAGCCCAGCGCTCCAGCATTCGCCGCACGATGGATTACGCGACGTTTAGCGGCGCTGCGTTCAGCCTGACGATGCTGGGGAAGCTGCTCTTCAATCCGCTGCCGCATTTCATCGGACAATACAATTTGTTCGCTTATGAATGCACGCCGTTCGTCGTGTTGCTCACGCTGCTCTGCGCGGGGTTTGCGCTCAGGCAGGCGCGCCAGCCGCGCATCGCTTTTTGGCTGATTGTGGCTTTGCTTGGCTTCCTGTTGATGCTTGGCAGCGCGACGCCGCTCTATCGCGTGTTGTATTTCATTCCCGTTGTGAACCTTTTTCGCAACGCCTGGCGGCACGCCTTTGAATGGGCGCTCGCGGTTTCAATTCTGGCAGCGTTCGGCTTTGACTGGCTATCTGCGCGCGCAAATGTAGGGCAGGTTATTAACCTGCCCTACGATGCGTTGCGTGAAAATCGGTTTACCAAAAACAAAGCCTTTAGCTTCGCGTTATGCTTCGTGAGTTTGCTCGCCACCATCGCACTTTGCCGCGCAACGATGCGTCCGACGAATTCACCCCGCCAAGTTATCGCCATGCTTGAGACCGTACCCGTCATCTGGCCGGACGGCCTGAGCGCGTCGTCGTTATTCATCGCCAAGTTGGGTTTGACGGCATTGGTCGCCGCTGCGTTGTGGTTCACATGGCGCGCGTTTGACGGCAAGGCGCGCACCGTTATCGTCGCGTGTGTCTTGGCGGTCGCGTGCCTGTGGGAACAAGTTTTGATCGTCAATCACTGGTGGTTTCCGCAAGCGAAACCCGCCGCGTTTTTCACGACCGTCTCGCCTGCGTCGCGTTATCTGCAACAATTTAATCCGGCAGAAGGGCGCGTTTACACGACGATGATTCCGGGCTTTCAACTCGATTTGCGGCGGGCTGATCCGCACGATTTTTCAGCGCGGCGCGGCTTGCAGGATGCCGCCGGATACGAACCGCTGATGCCTGCGCGATACAACGAAGTCTTCGGCCCCGGTTGGTATTTCACTACGCCTGAACTCGCCGCGCCGCGCGATCCGCAAATCGTGAAGCCCGCGTTCAAGGGGTTCGATCTGTTAAACGTGCGTTACGCCGAATGGTTTGCGGCGTCGTTGCCGTCGAGCTTGCAACGCGGCGACGTACGGTTTGCCGCGCAAGACACGGGCACGGTCGTCTTGCCGCATCAGACGCAAACGCTGCACGCGCACGCCTTGCTCGCCAATCGCTTGTCGTTGGTGACGACGCTGGCGAATTCAGCCGCGCGCCGCACCGGCGAACCGTTTGCGCGCTTGCGGCTCATTCGCGCGGACGGCACAGCTATCGAGCGTACGTTGCAAGTCGGCGTAGACAGCGCGGATTTTTCTTTTGGCAAAGCGACAAACATTCAGCATCGTGAAGCCGCGTTGTTCGACATATTGCCCGACAACGGAGCGCATCGTTATTGGATGAAGCACGAATTCGACACCGCCGTGATTGATCGTCTGGAAATCGAAAACCTGACTGATGAAGTGACGATCTATCTTTCGCGGGCTTCGCTTTATGAAGAAGGGAAGACGACGGTGCAGGCGCTCGCGCCGCGTCTGGCAGGCTGGCGCAAGGTTTACGATCAAGACGGCGCGCAGCTTTACGAAAACCCGAATGCGTTGCCGCGCGTGTGGCTGACTGACCGTGTGCGTCAGGTCACCGCGAGCGAAGCGCTGCAAGCCGTACGCGGCGAAACGCCTTTTGATCCGCGCGCTGAAACGTTGCTGGAAAAATTGTCAGACAGAGAACTGCCTTCCCTGAGCGAACGCTTCAAACAAGCGCCACAAGCCCGCGTCACGAGCTATGCGGCGAACCGTCTGACGATTGAGACTGAAGCCGATGCGCCCGCGCTGCTCACCCTCAGCGAACGCTATGCGCCCGGTTGGCGAGCGACATTGGATGGTCAGCCTGTGCCCATCCTGCTGGCGAATTACCTCTTGCGCGGCGTCACCGTTCCGGCAGGCAAGCATCGCGTCGAGATGCATTACGCTGCGCCTGCCGCGCGTCGCGGGTTATGGATTTCGTTGGGCGCGTTGTTGGTGTTTCTCGCCTGCTTGATGGCGGCGCATCGTTACCGCAATCGTTTGGGGGTACGAAGTCAAAGTTAAACGCCTACCGCCCGCCTTCGCGGGCTGAGATTGGGCAAGTCGGTTGTTTTAACTTTCACTTCATACAACCTTTCGTGTCCCTGCCATAGCCCGTGCGCCAGTCTTGCGGTATGCTGCGCGCGCAACCGGCAGTCAGTTGCCAATCAATTCCATTATGAATCTCAAAGAAGGCGATTTCCTCAATAACGGACGTTATTGCGTGCTGCGTTTGCTCAGTGACGCAGGCGGCATGGGTGTGGTTTATGAAGCGCGCGACGGCAGCCTCGGCGATGTTGTGGTCATTAAACAATCGCGCTTTAGCAACATCGAAGCCTTGCGCGCTAA
>JANNUY010001064.1:0-3937 GCA_031414155.1 Acidobacteriota bacterium | reverse complement strand
ACAATGCGTGCCATCGCAGCCCTCGCTTTGCTGTTACTTTTTCATTCGCACGATTTCGACCGAACACGGCGCATGCGTGGCGACCGCTTGCGAAACCGAGCCGAGCAAAAAGCGTTGCAAGCCTTTGTATCCATGCGAACCTAAGATGATTAAGTCAGCGCCCCAGTGTTCGGCTTCATCGAGAATGGCCGCCTTGGCAAAGCCCGTCTTGATGTCGGTCGTCACGGTCAAACCCGTAGTCATACGTTGTTGGATAACTTCCCATGCAGCTTTGATGGCGGCCTGCGCCAACGTATGCGCAGCCTCCGCCGCACTGTCGTAATAGCTCGGCGGCAACATGCCGAACTCCGGCGTTGGCATGATGTGCAATTCAGCCACCGCAAGAATTTTGATTTCACTGCCCGTCGGCCACGGACGCGCCGCCACCGAAGCCACGGCGGCTTGACTGCTTTCAGAACCATCTACGGCTAAAAGAATTTTCATAACTCACCTCCAATGAAGCGAAGTGCAAGTGCGATGCCAGCGTAAATTTGAGTGTCAGCGCGACGACTGAAAGGTAAGTTGCGTCATATTGCGCAACGATGAGCGCGGCTTGCGCAAAATTACGCACGCAGAGGCTATTGCATGCGCGGCCTGCAGCTTGCTCATACGATCAGCGGAGGTGGTTGATGGATAAGTGCGTCTCGCCCATCGCAACTAAGCGCGTAAAGTTCGGTTGGTATTTTTATGACTGGGCGAACTCGGCATTTTATACGAGCGTTGTGACGGTGTTTTTTGGCCCGTGGCTGACGATCATTACGAAAGCCGCAGCCGATGCCGATGGCTATGTGCATCCGTTGGGGTTGAGCATTCGCGCAGGCGCTTACTTTCCCTACCTCGTCGCACTCTCGGTTGCCGTGCAAGTATTGGTGTTGCCCGTGGTCGGCGCACTGGCCGACACGACAAACCGAAAAAGAGAGTTGCTCGGTGTCTGTGCCTTCGTCGGGTCAGGCGCAACGATGGCGATGTACTGGTTGCAGGGTTCGCATTACCTTGCTGGTGGTGCGCTCTTTTTGTTAGCCACCTTCGCTTATCATCCGTCCATCGTTTTTTACAACGCCTTTCTGCCTGAAATCGCTGCGCCGGACGAACGCGATCGCGTATCTTCCATTGGCTGGGCGCTCGGTTATCTTGGCGGCGGATTGCTGCTGGCGTTGAATCTGTTGCTCGTCACGCAAGCCGAACGTTGGGGACTGACCACCGAACGCGCCGTGCGTTTAAGTCTCGCTTCAGCGGGCGTCTGGTGGGCGATATTTACATTGATTCCGCTGGCTACCTTGCGCAATCGTCCCTCAATGCCGCCACCGCCAATCGCAGCGAATTATCTGTCCGCCGGATTCACTCGCTTGCGCGCCACGTTCAGCAAGATTCGCCGCGCGCCTCATACGCTGCGGTTTTTGTTGGCCTATTTGTTATTCAACGACGGCATTCAAACGGTCATCACGCTGTCTTCGCAATTCGGACAAGAAGAATTGCGACTGTCTATCGCTACGCTGACGCAGGTGATTTTGCTGGTGCAATTCGTGGCCTTCGCGGGCAGCCTGCTCTTTAACGCATTGGCTAAAGTGATAGGAGCCAAACGTGCCGTGATGTTGAGCCTGCTGATTTGGATTGGCGCGTTGTTCTATCTTTATGGTTATTTGCACACGGCTACGCAATTCTATTGGCTGGGCGCAGTCATCGCGGTGGTGTTGGGCGGTAGCCAGGCGTTAAGTCGTTCGTTGTTTACGCAAATGATTCCCGCCGGCCACGAAGCCGAGTATTTCAGCTTTTACGAAATCACTGACAAGGGCGCGAGCTGGCTGGGGCCCTTGCTGTTCGGCTTGGCTTATCAATTCACCGGACAGTATCGGTTGGCAATTTTGTCGCTGCTGGTGCTGTTTGTTGGCGGCTTGTGGTTATTAAGCGGCGTTGATTTATCGCAAGCGCGAGATGAGGCGCAACGAAGTTCCGTTGCGCCCTGACAACGCAGACTTTCGATGAACCTATTGTTCCGCGCGCGCAATCTCGACAGAGCAGTGCGCCCGCGCCGCGACTGACGCTGAAATGCTGCCCAACAAAAAACGATCCACGCGTCCCAGTTGATTGGCACCGACGAAGATGCAATCGGCCTCCCACCGCTCCGCTTCGCGGCAGAGCAACTTGCCGGGACGTTCGTCTTCGATGAGTGACGAGACAGTCAGTCCTTTCGCTTGCAAAGTTTCAGTGGCGACGGCGATGGCGGCGCGGATGCGTTCGCGTTCTTCGCGCGCCCATTCCACAAGCGGGCCGGGCTGACGTCCGGCCACAGGCGGTGGAAAGGGAAAGTCGGCAGTAACGATGCGCGCTTCAGTGTCAGCGCGCCACGAACGTTGTGCGACTATGGCGACGGCAAGCTCAGAACCCGGCGAACCGTCCACACCAATGATGACGCGGATCGGCGTGCTGGCCGCCCTGGTTGTGCTGCGCGCAATGCGTACGGAGCAATGCGCTTCGGCGGCGAGCTTGTGCGCAACGCTGCCGAGGATGAACCGGCCTAACGCAGTTTGTCCCTCTGAACCGGCGACGATAAGTGCAGGCTTCCAGTTGTCAGCCTTTTCCAAAATCGCACGCGCAGGTGAACCGAGCATCGCTTCGGCTTTGAGTTGCCAACGCGGAAACGACAGGCTCAACCGCGCGCAAGCCTTTTGAGCTTGCGACAACGTTTCCGTAGTTAATTCCGACAGGTTTTCTTTCAGGTGCAAATCAACCATGCCGAAGCTGCGCGGCGTGGGCAGCCATTGTTCGGCGACCGAGACCACTGCCGCTTCAACGTCGTCGGGCAAGCCCGCGCGTGACAAATCAGCGAGCGCGGCATCGGCGGATTCAGAACCATCGTACGCGATCAAAATTTTCATGAGTACCTCTGTTGTTCATCTCATTTGAGACTGTTAAGAAACGCGAGCAGCGCCTTCATTTCTTCGTTCTTTCAATTCGAGCGGAGTCATGCCGCCTGCTTTCATCTTTTCATTCGGTTGGCGCAACAGCGCGGCCAATTGATCGGGCGGATATTTCGCACTGATGCCGGGCAGTTTGCTTCCGGCGGCAGTGCCTTCGCCGCGTTCGCCGTGACAGGCGCTACAGGTTTGCGCTTCAAAGAGCGCCTTGCCTTGCGCTATCAACGGATCAACTGTGGCAGCATTCGCCGACTCGCCAGTGAGTTGCGGCGCAAACATAGGCGCGCGACATTGATTCAGCGTCGCGCGCCATTCCACATTCCTAATCGGCTGCGAGGGGAACGCTATTCGGCAAGATCGGCTGGCTCATCGGTCGCGCCAATCGAAGCCAGCGAGAAAAGATAAATCAGGATGCCCACCGCCATCAGTGTGCCGCCCAGCAGCAGGAAAAAGAGGAAGGCAGTCGGATGTGACCAGTGCAACGTAATTAATTCCACCGTCAGCCCCGCGATAATCAGCAAGCCGGAAAGGCGAATCCGTTTTTCGATTTTTGTGAGTGGGTGGTTCATTTGCCGGACTCCTTCCAAAAGGACGCTTCTTTCAGCGTCTTGATGTTGTGAATGTTGTTATGGCAATCCGTAGTGCTGCAACTCAATTGATTCAACCGCATTTGCTCCAATCGTTGCGGCTCTTTGGTGTGCGCTTCTGACTCCTGGTAAGAGCGCGCGCCCAAATGGCAATGCAAACATTCACGGTTGTTGTAAGGCGTATACAACTTGATCGGCTGCTGAGGCTTGCCAATGTAATAGGCGTATACATGTTTCAAACCGCGCAATTTCGCGTTCATATCGCCGAACATCGTGTAATCGGTGTGGCAGGTAAAACAGGCGTTGTCGCGCGGCACGAGGTTGTTCTGATAATGGATGGCGGGGACGAGGCTGCGATCATCTACGTGCAAACTCTTGCCGTAATCTTCCATCACG
>JANNUY010001063.1:0-1040 GCA_031414155.1 Acidobacteriota bacterium | reverse complement strand
GGCTATCTTGAGGGTGCGCCTGATGATGCCAAAGGGCGCTAAACCGAGGTAGCCCTCGCTAACGGTCGGGCTACGGACACGCTTCGCGTAGGTTTCAAAGTCGAAAAATGCAGCGGCAATGTCTTCGCTGATTTGGGATTGCCTGACGCCAAAGAGATGTACGTCAAGTCAGTACTCGCCATGAAAATCACCAGTCTCATCAAACAACGCAAACTTACCGAACAGGAAGCCGCCGAAATGCTTCACGTTACACAAGCGCGCGTGTCTGCTTTGAATCGTGGAAATCAGTTGAAAATTTTCTCAATTGATACGCTCATCAGCTTTCTAACCAAGCTCGATCAGGATTAGGCAAAACTCGTTGAGATATTTCCACCGCTAAGGCTTGCGCCGTCGCACACTTTCTTACTTCACCGCTACGCGCACCGCATTGGTGAATTGCCCGTCCACTGAAACCACTAACTCGACTTCGCCGCGTCCGATCAGGCTGCGCGGTACGCGGACGTTGATTTGATCTAAGCCCACCAGATCGCCTTGCGCGCCTGCATACAAGACTTCGCCGCTGATCGTGTTGGCATAACGCGCTGTCACCGGGCTTGAGGCCGCGCGTCCGCGAATGCCGGTGCCGAAGAGCAACAAAAACACCTGATCGCTTTCGGGGCCGAGATCAATCGGCACTGCGACGAACTGACTGGTCGCCGTGTCGTAGCGCGCGACGTTTTCATACGCGAGCGAGCCGTCGGCCTTGACGCGCAACAATGCAGCGGCGGCCAAGCCAGAGCCGGAAGCGTTGGCCGTAAACAAGCCCGGCGCAAATGTGCCAATCGTAGCCGCGCCAAGCGAAACAATGCTGTCGCCGCTCGTGATCGTCACGGTGGCTGCGCCTGCTGAGGTTTGCGCGGGCATGAGGTAATTGACCTGATTGGCGGAAACGAAAAATAGCGGCGCGAGACGTTCGATGTTTTGCGCATCGCGCACTCTCACCGTCGTGCCTGCGAGCGTCGTCGGCAAGGGCAAGCTGATGGCTACGACCGTCGCTGAAG
>JANNUY010001062.1:0-3507 GCA_031414155.1 Acidobacteriota bacterium | reverse complement strand
CTTGCGTGTCCGTAGCCCGACCGTTAGCGAGGGCTACCTCGGTAACGCGCCATTCGGGATCAATCGGCGCAATGCAGAGGTAGCCCTCGCTAACGGTCGGGCTACGGACACAACAGGTTTAGAAATACTTCAGCAACATCCCAATCGTCAGCGTCCGTCCGCGCGAAGGGGCGAATTGGAATTGCTCGCGATAGAAATTATTCGCGGCGTTTTCCAACCCAAACGTCAGCGAGACGCGGCTGCGTTCGCGGTTGAAGTTATAACCGCCGCGCAGGTTTTGCACGCCAAAGCCGCGCAGTGCTAACAAGTCTTGCGCGATCAAAAACGGAGAGTCTTTGAGCAGCGGCGAGACGCGGTCAACGTTAGCTTGCGCGCGTACGTTGTATTCAGCCCAGAAACGATTGTGTCCGTCGTTCCAGCGTGTGCCGACAATCGCGCGCAGCGGCGTGATGTTGTCAGCCGGTACGTTGCGCAGACTGGTATTGTTGAACGGATTGATGGCTTCGAGAATGTTGCCGCGCGTATAAGCCATCGTGATGAACGGCGTGAACGTAGTATTGCCAGCTGGAATCACGTATTCGCCATCGGCTTCGACGCCTTGAATACGCACTTTGGCGAAATTCAGCGCCTGTGCGACGAGGCCGAGGCCAGGCGCGTTGGCGATGAATTCCTGCGAGATGAAGTTGCGATAGTTGTTGTTGAAATAGGTCACGTTGGCCTGATAGCGCGTGGTGCGATAACGCGCGCTCAGGTCTATGTTGATGCCGGTTTCGGGCTTCACCGTCGTGTTGGGGATGATGTTACCTACGGTGGCAGGGCCGCTGAAAAACAACTCTTCGAGATTGGGATGGCGGAAGCTGCGGCCTACGCGACCGGTGAAACTTAAGGAATCGTTCGCGCGAATGACTGCGCCGATGTCGCCGGTCACCGTCGTGCGATTGATTTCAGTGTTGTTGGTCGCTGACGGCAGCTTGCTCAGATCAATCGCGGGCGTCGCTTGCGCGAATCCGGTCAGCACCGGGTTAAAGCCGGGCGTAGGAATCGCCGTGATGTCGAAACGGTCAGCCCGAACAGCGCCGACGATACGCAACCAACGATTGACGTTATATTCATCCTGCGCAAACGCCGCGATGTTTTGGTAATTCGATTTCGGCACACGTTGCGGGAACGTGACCGATTCAGGGCCAAGCGCGATGTTTTGCGGAATCAGGCGCGCGGGCGTCGGCGGGCGCGTGGCAAATCCGATGATGCTTGCAGCTGAACGCGATACGCGCGAGTCGCGTGCGTGGTCGTAAAAGAAACTTGCGCCGGTCGTGAGTACGTTGCGACTGGTGGGGATGAAATTAGCTTGCACGTCCCAGCCATAGCTTTTCACGTTTTGCCGCGTATCGGTCAGCAGCTTGATTTGAATGATTGAATCGAACGGCGGATCGGTTGGGCGTGGCGGCGAGAGGCTGTAAACGGCAAAGTCGTTGCGCAAATCGCGGTCTTGTTGTTGGTGATAAGCGTTGATGCTCAAGCCCGAAAACCACGGCGTGATGCCGGTGCGCTGATAACGCACGCCGTATTTATCTATGTTGCTAAACGGCGAAGTCAGCACTTGCGAAAAGAACGGCAGCGAAAAATCCGCGAAGCCGATGTTAGAGGCGCGACGACGAGTCCATGCCAAACGCAGGGTGTCTTTATCGGTGAAAAACAAACGCCCGACCGCATTGACGGAATTGCCGTCTGCGCCGGAGTTGGGAATCTCGCTGCTGGTGCGAGTGAAGGGTGCGTTGAAAGGATCGAGGAATACGCGACCTAAGATGGTTGAGCGCAACTGCCTGGAGTCAAACAGATATTGCGAAGATTCGCGGAAGTTGCCGCCCGCTGAATAATTCTCGAAGCGTTCCAGCCCGCCAGAAAAACGCAGTGCGAATTTGCGTCCGGCGATGTTCACTTCGCCCGTGCCACGGCGTCCGTTTTCGTTGGTCGAGTAAAACGTATTCAATCCGCCGCCGATGCGAAACTTATCAGCCACGGGTTGCGGTTGTTTCGTGATGAAATTGATCGTACCCGCAAGGGCGTCAGTGCCATACAAGACGGAACCTGAACTGATGATTTCGACGCTTTGCAAACTGGTGGGATCAACGAGGCCGACTTCGACACCGGCGCGGTCAGTGGCCACCCGGGTCGTATTGAGTCGTTCGCCGTCCACTAAAATCAAAATGCGGGACGAATCCAAACCGCGCAGCCGTGGACGTTGTTGAAACGGCCCGTTGCCTACGACAGTGACGTTGGCGACGTTGGTGAGCGCGTCTTGCGTGGTCGTCGCATTTTGACGAATGAGTTGTTCGCTGCCGATGGTTTCAGTCTTAGCGGGAACTTCAGTGGCATCGCGTTCGCCACGGGTGGCAGTGACTGAAATTGATTCGCCAATGGCTCCGGGCAGGAGGTCGAAATTCGATACCAGCTTTTCGCCGGGTTCGACGAGCGTCAGATTGCGCGCGGCGGTGTTGAATCCGTCTTTTTCGATGACGAGCCGATAGATGCCGATGGCGACGTTATCGAATGTGAACTGCCCCGTGCCGTCGGTCGTCGCGGTCAGTTCGGTTTGCGTAGCCACGTTGCGCAAGGTGACTTTGACCGAAGCCAAAGCTCCGGCGTTTCGGTCAGTGACTTTGCCAGTGATTTGTCCGCTGATCTGCGCGAGCGCGAGGCCAGTCAGAAATAATAAATTGATGAAAGACAAAGCCAAATGCTTTATCAAGTTTTTCTTCAGCATGTAAAGTTGATCCTTTCGATAAATACAAAAAAAGTAGTAGGTAAAATTCTCCGATGTTTTAGTGGATACGAACCGTGGAAATAGCTTGCCGCGTTAAACGCTGCGTAAAATTCCTCAAGCATACTCGACCGACAAAGAGGGCAATGGTCTTAGGCACCTCTTGTATCCAATCCAAATCAATATGACGCCGACGAACTCGCCCAGATAAAGCCATTCCGTATGTCCCATGCGACTGCCAATGCCGCCAATGCCCGGCAACAATGCGCCGATGGCGATGAAGATGTTGCCGATAGATACGTGACGGGATTCGACGTGCCTAAAAAAACGCACGGCGGAATAGGCTGCGCCTCCGACCAAAAACAAAAACGCCGCGCTATTGACAAAGGGAGATACGCGGCGAATGCCTTGCCAGCCGAGTACCTTGCTGTTGAGCAGTTGCGGATCCACCAGTTCATAGCGAATGGGCGACAAGATGACGAAAACAGAAGTGATTCCAACGACCAGTAACAAAACAATGACTGCTGTGTGTCCGAGGCGTTTGCCATGCAGCAGGTAAATCGAGCCAATCGCCAACGGAGCGCCTCCCAGCAATGCACCGGCGATATACCAAGCCTTGAACAAAGGCGCTGACCAGCCAAACAGCGTATTCCATGATTCAATCAACGTCCCTGCACCGTAGGTGATGACTCCCAGTCCCCACCAAAGCAAATGATGAGCTTCAGGTTTGAGGCGATAACGAGCCA
>JANNUY010001061.1:0-2070 GCA_031414155.1 Acidobacteriota bacterium | reverse complement strand
TTATGCGACACGCTCTACTTAGATTTCTTTGTCGCCTTCTTCGCGGGCTTGGCGTCGGCCTCGGTCTTATCCACCACTGCCGCGCTTGCCTTCTTCTGCACTGAGGCAATGCCGCGCTTCACGCCTGCCATCGCTTTATAGTATCCCTTCGGCAACTGGGCGTGAGATAAATGTCTGTAGCGTGCCTCCGACAGAATACTTTCCTTGGACGATACGCTATGAACTTGACTGACGCATATCCGCCGGAAGCCTACGCCGCACTCATCGCAGGTGATAAAACTGCTCGGCATATTCCTTCCCCATCCGGCGCGCGCTGTAAGTAGGAGCGGCTATGTGAATCGCTTCTTTCATCACCTTGACCCAGCCACGCGGCACGCCGTAAGCGACGGAGTTCTATCAACGCTGTAAGTGTTGTTTCAGAAACTTGCCGGTGTGCGAAGCCGCGACTTTCATAACGTCTTCGGGCGTACCCACCGCGACTACTTCGCCGCCGCCCACGCCGCCTTCTGGGCCGAGGTCAATGATCCAGTCAGCCGTTTTAACGACATCCAGATTGTGTTCGATGACGATGAGCGAAGCGCCCGCTTCGAGCAAGCGCCGAAACGCCGTGAGCAGCTTGTTGATGTCGTCGAAATGCAAACCGGTCGTAGGCTCATCGAAAATATACAACGATTGATCGCCCGCTTTTTTCGTCAGGTAAGAAGCCAGCTTGACGCGCTGGGCTTCGCCGCCGGAGAGCGTCGTGGCGGACTGGCCGAGCCGCAGATAGCCGAGACCTACGTCGTCGAGAACTTTCAGCTTCGCAGCGATGCGCGGTTCGGGTTGGAAGAAAGCGATAGCTTCGCGGACGGTGAGGTTGAGGACTTCGTGAATGTTCTTGCCGCGATATTTCACATCCAGCGTAGTGCTTTTGAACCGCGTGCCTTTGCATTCTTCGCACACCAGTTCGACATCGGCGAGGAATTGCATCTCGACCGTCACCGTGCCGTCGCCCTGACAGATTTCGCAGCGTCCGCCAGGTACGTTGAAAGAAAAGTGCGACGGATTGAATCCGCGCGCTTGCGCCTCTTTAGTGTTGGCAAAGGTTTCACGAATCAAATCGTAAACCTTGATATAGGTCACAGGGTTCGAGCGCGGCGTGCGTCCGATGGGCGATTGGTCTACCAATAAAATATCGTCGAGATACTTGCCGCCTTCGAGCGCGGTGAATTGCCCGACTGCGGCTTGCCAGTCGTTGCGCTGCTGTTTCAGTCCGGCGTAAAGGCAATCATGCACGAGCGTAGACTTGCCGCTGCCCGAGACGCCAGTGATGACGACGAGTTGGCCGAGTGGGATTTCGACGGTGATGTTTTTGAGATTGTGTTCGCGCGCGCCGCGAATCTTGAGCGTCTCTTTGCGTGGAGCGCGGCGTTCAGTCGGAACTTTGATTTGCAGTTCGTGGCGCAAATAACGCGCGGTCAGCGAGGCTTTATCTTTGAGCAAGCTCTTAAAGTTGCCTGAATAAATAACCTGTCCGCCGAGTTCCCCCGCGCCGGGGCCGATGTCCAGCACGTAATCAGCCGCCCGCATCATTTCAGGATCGTGTTCAACCACTAAAACCGTGTTGCCGATGTCACGCAGATTTTCGAGCAACTTGATGAGGCGCGCTCCGTCGCGCGCGTGCAAGCCGATGCTCGGTTCATCAAGCACATAAAGCGCGCCAACCAGCGAAGCTCCCAAATGCGTCGCCAGTTGAATGCGTTGCGCTTCACCACCAGACAACGTAGCGGCCAGCCGATCAAGCGACAGATATTCCAACCCGACATCATTCAAAAATTTCAACCGGTCGGTGATCTCTTTGAGCAAGCGGTCAGCGATGGCTTGTTGTTCTTCGGTGAGGGTGATTGAGTTAAAAAACTTTGCCGCGTCAGTGATCGAAAGCGCCGTGACTTCGCCGAGAGATTTGCCGTTGAGCTTGATGGCGCGGGCTTCGCGGCGCAAGCGTCCGCCGTCGCATTCAGGACAGCGCGTATAGCCGCGATATTTGGCGAGGAATACGCGGACGTGCAGCTTGTATTTTTTCTTTTCGAG
>JANNUY010001060.1:0-1060 GCA_031414155.1 Acidobacteriota bacterium | reverse complement strand
GGTGTCACGTTGCATCCGCAAGGTGCGCCGGTGCGCGAGCTTTACGCCGTCAAAGGCGGACTGGTGAAACTGACCTGCCTCAATGACAACGGCGACCAGACGATTCTGGGCTTGCGTGCGGCGGGCTATCTGAGCGGCGGTACGGCTGCCGCGTTAGGAGTCATTTCGCTGGCGGCGACGGTGACTGCTACGCCGTGCGAACTGCTACGGCTGCCCGTGCCGCGCTTTCTGAGTTTGTTGCGCAACGATCTTACGTTTGCGTGGCAATGGCAGCAAATGCAAAGCCTCGACAACCAGTGCCAACAGCGGTTGACCATCGCGTTGCGCTGTTTTGACGCCGAGCAACGCTTTGAACATTCGCTGTGGCACTTGGCGGTTACCCAAAAGCTGGGGACGGAAAACGTAAGAATTCAATTGCCGGTGCCGCATCAGGAATTCGCCGAGTTAATGGACGTAACTCCGGCTTATCTGGCGCGGTGTATCACGCGGCTCGAAGAAAAAGGGAAGCTGTGCCGTGATCGGGGCTGGCTTGTCGTACCTGCGCTCGACCAACTCTGGCACGTCAAGCACTGGCCCGCCCGCGAAGAGCGCCGCACTAACCAAGAACAAAGTAACATAGGTGACGGTGGATGTTTCTTGATCTAGTTAAAGCGCAAGCAGGAAAAAGGATAACAACCCGCTTGCGCAAGGCTAATGCGCGGTTGAGTCAGGTTCACTTATTATGCCAGCGTTACGCAAGACTCATTGGCAGCAATATTCACTGGACAAATAAGAGCTACGTTCCCACATGGGGCGGCAACGTGTTTGCGGGTTCAAACACGTCAGCCAGGCAGTTTGCTGTGTATCGCTTCCTCTTGCGACCTTTGGTAAACGCGAATGATCTGACGAGTAGCTATCGGCAGAGCATCTCGTACTTCTCTGACGAAAATTAACCTTGCCTGACGAGCGACGGTAACTTACCCGTAGCTGGTTCAGGCGGAGCTATGCACACATTAACCTTGAAAAGGAATTAACCATGAAAACTAAGATGAATTTTTCAGTCTTTCTGCTCGCGCTGACG
>JANNUY010001059.1:0-8868 GCA_031414155.1 Acidobacteriota bacterium | reverse complement strand
CGATCAGTTTAGAAGGAAGCCCCATCAACGATGCGCCGGTGCTGACCGTACCCGGCGCGCAAACCGTCACGGTCAATCAGCCGTTGACCTTCACCGTTTCGGCGACTGACCCTGATGCCGGACAAGCCGTGACGTTGGGGGCGACGGGCTTGCCGTCAGGCGCTACGTTTAACCCGACAACCGGAGCGTTCGCTTGGACGCCGACGGTGGCGGGCGGTTATACGCTGACGTTTAGCGCAACTGACAACGGCACGCCTGCTTTGACCAATACGCGCACGGTTTCAGTCACGGTCAATCCGCCGCAAGCCAATCGTCCGCCAGTAGCGAACAGCCTCGCAGTGAATACGCCTGAAGAAACACCGCGCCAGATTACGTTGACGGGCAGCGACCCTGATAACAATCCGCTGACTTTTACCGTCGTGGGGCAACCGCAAAACGGCGCGCTCACGGGCACTGCGCCGAACCTGACGTATACGCCGATGTTGAATTTTACGGGCAGCGATCAATTCACTTATCGGGCGAATGATGGAACTGTGGATAGTTCGCTCGCTACTGTCTCAATCAACGTGTCACAAGTGAATGACGCGCCGATGCTGATCGTGCCGGGTTCGCAAGCGGCGCTGACCGGGCAAAACGTGAACTTCAAGCTGGATGTGAACGATCCTGAAAAGACGCAAAATCAAACTTACATTTACACATCAACAAACCTGCCTGTAGGCGCGACACTGACCAAAGACCCGATGTCACATCGCGCCACGTTTAATTGGACGCCGGGTACGAATGGCACGACGACAATTAACTTCACCGTCACCGATAGCGGTACTCCTAATTTGAGCGATACCAAAACGGTGACGATTGTGGTGAGCGGGCCTTCGCCGATTGGCAACTGGATTAGCCTGCGCGGCAATTTGCCGAAGGTGAATAATTTCGACATCGTCGTACGCGCGTTGGAAGGCGCGGGCGACCGCTTGTTTGCCGCGACTGAAATTGGCGTATTCACTTCAAACTTTGTGAGCGGCGTATGGGACGCCAATTGGGTAGCGGTCAACACCGGCATCGGAACCAACGACCGTAATATGGATTATCTGGCGATCATCAACGGCAAGATTTTTACGGCGACCATTCAAGGCAAGCTGTTCGTGAGCGACAACAACGGCGCCAGTTGGACGCAAAGTGATTTAGGTTTGCCGGTCAATCAGGGTTCTTACCAAATCTTTTTCGTCAAAAGTTTCGGCGACAAGATTTATGTGGGTACGAATTTCGGCTTGCAGCTTTCGAGCGACAACGGTGTGACCTGGTCGCAACCCTTGCCGAGCGCGCAATACAACACCTTTGGCGCTCCGTTCAGCTTTCTGTCGTTAGAGCATTTGATTTATGTCATCACCAATCAAGCCCCCACGTTGAAACGCACCGATAACGGTGGCGCAACGTGGACGAATCAAGGGACTGCTCCTTTTTTAGCGAAGGATGCGCTGACGATTTTAGGCGCATCGCTTTACGGTTTCGGCAACAGTCAGACGACAGGCGTTTATGGGCTGTATAAATCAACCAACGGTGGCAGTTCGTGGTCGTTGGTAACGGGCGCTGCGCCTTTCACCAATGCCAACACTCAAATCAAATTGTATTCCTTCGGCGATCTTTTATTCGCCGATGCAAATGGATTCTATTTCTCGGCGGACGCGGGATTGACGTGGACAAAGATGGACGCAGGCGCGGCTCCGACGGGCGGCGGACGTTTGAGTTTGTTCGGCAATTTGTTGCTGGCGACGACGCCTGCTTATTCGGTGTTGCCGAGTACGGCGGCGAATACAGCGCCGGTGCTGACCGTACCCGCTGCGCAAACGGCAACAGTTGGCGAGCAAAAGGTTTTTAATGTCACGGCGACCGATGCGAACGGCGGACAAACTGTCACGCTCAGTGCGAGCGGTTTGCCCTTGGGCGCTACGTTTATTGCGGGCACAGGCCGCTTTAGCTGGACGCCTGCACTGGCGGGAACTTACGTCGTGAGCTTTACCGCGCTGGACAGCGGCACGCCTGCGTTAAGTCAAACCCGAACGGTTAAGTTCACAGTCAATCCGCCCGCGAATCCGTCCAACGGATTTTGGTCGCAAAGCAACGCAGGGCTTGAATTAGCAGGCGCTGTGTTTGGCTTTACCGCAGTGGGCAACAAGCTGTTCGCCAAAACCGCAGGCGGTGTTTATCGGTTCGAGTCAGACGGATGGCAATCGTTCAGCGACGGCTTACCGGCGAATACCACAGCTACGCCGCAAGCGCGTTTGATCCAAGACTTGCAAACGGAGGGCGGCAATCTTTATGCCTTATTGACGAGCGGCCTTTATCGTTCAACCGATTTGGGCGTGAACTGGACGAAGCTCAGTAACGCTACGTTGCCGCAATTGATAGTGAACTCTTACAGCTTGAGCGTACGCGGCACGACGGTGCTGATCGTCGGTCAATTCAATGTCTCGAACTCGACGGTTTATTTCATGCGCTCGACCGATGGCGGCGTGAATTATTCGCCAACCGGCGGCAGTGCGTTGCCCAGCTTCCCGAATGGAATTCAAGCCGTAGCGAATGATTATTACCTGGCGAGTTATAACAACGTCTATCGTTCGCCCAATAACGGCGGCACGTTCACGACCTTGGGCGGTGCGCTCACCGGCCCGGCATTTTGCTTCACCGCGAATGGTCAAACGCTTTTTGTCGGAAGCGCTTACGGCGCTTATCGCTCGACCGATAATGGTGCGAACTGGACGCAGGTCAACACCGGGTTGCCGACTGGTCAGCCAGTGATTTCGTTGCATTACAGCGCGCCCTTCCTGTTTGCCGGAACCAGTCAAGGCGTTTATTACTCGGTGAATCAGGGCGGAACCTGGTCGCCGATGAGCGATGGCGACGTACCGCAACGCATCGAAGCAGAGTTTGTTTTCGACGGCAAACTTTGGATTGTGGCGGGCACGCGCTCTTATGGGCAGCCTGCTTATAACAGCTATCAAGGCGTGTCGGTTAGCCCGTTGCCGGTCATCAGCAGCAACAATCCGCCGACGATTACGGTGAATGATTCTTATAACGCAACGACTGGCACGGCGGTGAATTTCACCGTGACGACCGCTGGCCCCGAAGGCGGACAAACCGTCGTGTTGAACGCCGCAGGCTTGCCGCAAGGCGCGACGTTCATGCCCGCCACCGGCGCGTTTAGTTGGACGCCGCTCGCTGCCGGAACTTATTACGCTTCATTCACGGCGACCGACAACGGCACGCCCGCGTTGAGTGTGACTAAGACGGTTACGTTTAACGTCACTGGCGTAGCGATTGTCGGCAACTGGTCAAACGTCTCGACCGGCTTGCCGCTCGGCAACGCGATCACTTCGTTGACCGCACTCGACACTGAAGTTTTTGTCGGCACGGGCTTGGGCGTTTACAAGACGAGCAACAACGGCGTGAGTTGGGCGCTGTCGAGCGAAGGCTTCCCGCAATTTGACCGCAGCGTCTCTTACCTGACCAACATCAACGACATCTTGTATGCGGCTACACCCAGTGCCGTGTATAGCTCGAATGATGGCGGCGGAAGCTGGTCGCGGTTGCCTGCGTCGGGCACTTCGCCGTTCGGGGTTCAGAGCATCGTCGGCGTAGGCAATACGTTAATCGCGGTCAATCAATCTTCGCAGGTTTATGTCTCGTCCAATTTCGGTACGACCTGGACGGTTTCTACCAGCGGATTACCCTCAAGTTTCGCGGGCGGGGCGCTGGTGGTGAGAGGTACGACGGTTTTCCTGGGCTTGAACACAAACTTCGTCAGCGTTGTTTATAAAAGCACGAACAACGGCGCTTCGTGGACGGCAGCAGATACTGGTCTGGGTGAGAAACGCACGAACGCGATGGGGGTAAAAGGTTCAACGGTCTTTTTCGCACCCAACGGATTGAGTCCTTCTGGTGGCGTCTATAAAACGGTCAACGATGGAGCGCAATGGACGGCGATCAACACCGGGCTTGTGCCTGATTCGGGTTACAGCACTTTTGCGGCTAACAACAACTTTGTGTTTCTCGCCGCTTCGAGTGGCACGGGACTGGTTTATTTCTCCAGCAATGACGGCGGCCAATGGACGGCGATGAATATCGGCGAATCAGTTATGAGCATGCGTTCATTGTTGGTCGTAGGCACGCGACTGTTTGCGGCTTCGCAGGCAGGCGTATTCGTTTCGCCCTTGCCAGGCACCAGTGGCCAATAGCTTGCTCCCCACAAGCAAGCTCGCACGGGTGAGAAAGCGTCCCAAACTATCCCTCTTTCTCGCCCTGTGCGGGCCTTTGAAAAGGCGCTGCTGATGCGTAATACGAAGCGGCAGCGTCTTATTTTCTCTGCCATAGACGCGACTTGAAACAGCCGTTCCCTACCTTGCCTGATACTGCAAAAAATCCACTCAAAAATCGAACTGTAAAAAAGAACCGACGACATGCAAATAACCGGGGCGCGCGACGGCGTCCCATTGCCGCATGTAAAAACCATTAAAAGTTAGGTGTTCGACCAGCGGCACGCGCGCGCCAGAATAAATTTGTTTGCGCGACCAAGCGCGCGTGCGGCTGTCGTAAAACAATTCGACCGAAAAGTAAGGCGTGACGGTGCGTTCGTGGCCGTCGAGTTTGAAATGCAACGGACGTTCGATTTGCGAGCGGTTGCGATAGCGCGAGGCGAACGTACCGTTGAGATTGCGGAATTCGATGCGGCTGCGATCTGTCACGCTGAACCCCTTGCCCAAATTGAAACGCGGCGTGAAATCAAAATGCAGCCGGTCTTCTTCAGTGCGGCGCGTCGGCGTGAACGTGTTGATGACCTTGCGCACTTGCGACGCGACGGTGAAGTTGCGATGCACCGTCCAGGTAAAGCCGAGGCCGCGCTGTTTGGTAATCGCGTCGTCGTTGTGTTGCCCGCGCCGTATCGTGCCGAACAGCACTAATCCGAACTTGGGCTTGATGCGCCAGATCAGTTGCACATCAGGCCACCATTGCACGTCGTTGACGGGTTGCGCAGTTTGCGCAAGGCTTTTTGAGCAAAGGGGAACGGCACACAGCAGCAAGCAAATTGTTCTTAGCCAAATTCGAATTATCAAAACTCCAGAAAACCTCAGCGCCACCTGCGCCGGAAAAAGTTGATGATGTGATAAGCGTCCAAATACTTAAACGGTGTACGGCCAATCGTGTAATGGCCGCAGCGCAAATATGCCGTCTCGTAAGGTACGCCATGCCGCCGACTGTCATTGATAAAAATATCTGTCAGGTCAGGCAGAAACGACAGGTCGTAACGCGCCGAGACAAACAGCGCGCGCCGTTTTAGTTGTGGCAACACGCGGTCGGCGTAATAGCTGGGGCTCAAACTCAACCAGGCTTCGCGCGCCGTCTTTAGGTCAAGTTCCGTTTCCAGACTTTCACGAATGTGCGTAGTCGTGACCGCCCGCCAAACTACATCGCCGAAATAACTTGAGACCATGTTGAATACGCCGGTGTCGAGCCGTTCGTCGTGAATGAAGGCCAGCCACGACACGCACGAACCAATGCTCGAACCCATCACGCCTACGCGCTTGAAACCCTGCGCAAAGAGCCAATCCGCTGCGCGGCGAATGTCGAGTACGGCTTGCCGCACCGCCTGAATCGTCAATCCGATATTCGGGCTGATGAGGTATTCGGCGCGTTGCAACTCCGGCGGCTTGCGGCGGTCGTGATAAGGCAAACTCAACCGCAAGGCCGATATGCCGAACCGATTCAACCCCGTACAAAGACCGACGTGCGAATCTTCCTGCGCGTTCCATTGCGGCGAAAGGATGACGGCGGAATCGTGATTCCCTGCCGAATAAAATCGCGCGGAGACTTCGTTGTTCGTCGCGTGTGGTGTGCTGATCGCGCTGGGAAAGCGCAACCAAAGTCCAGCATCAGACTTAGAGGCAGGCTTAGAGACTGACTCAGGCGCAAACTTAAACGACTCACTAGCACAAGGCGACGGCGTAAAGAATCCGTGGCTATCAGCCAGCGCGCTTTCGTTGTAGACGCGCAACCATTCCAGCGGGTTTCGCACTTCGGCGTCAGTCGGGCCGTTGAGATGTTCGAGTCCCCAGGCGAAAGGACGCACGATGCGCTGCGCAAAATCGCGCGCGTGCAGCCTGTGTTCCAGGCGGTGCATTACAGTTTGAAGCATGGCTGGGGAATTTAGCTGAAAGTGTGGCGGGTGAAAAGGTGATGGGGTGATGGGGTGATGGGGCGAGAAACAATCTCCATTTCACCCTGTCACCTTGTCACCCTTTCACCCTTTCACCCTGTCACCCTTTCACCCATCACCCTTTCTGTACTTTACTTGGCGAACGTAAACCGCAAGCCCGTCGTCAGCAGCGAATCGTTCTTTTTCAGCACAGGCACGATGACCGGTGGATTGCTCAGATAGCGGTCGCTAAAAGAGATTTGCCAAGAGAGCCATTTGCTAAGGCTGGTCGAGAGCGACGTGTCGAACTGAAAACGATAACCGTTCGGTGATTTCAGGTTCGGGAAGATCACGAAGCGTTCGCGGAACATTGAACGCGCACCGATCTTGTGAGTGAGTTCTTCGCCGAGCAGCGCTTCGACGCGCGTGCGATTGCGCGGTGTGCCAGCGGAAAAGTATTCCTTCGTGATGCCGCCGCCGCCGAAAAGGTCGAGCGAAGTCGTTTCGTTGCGGATCGCTTTGTAACCCAAACCGCCGCCCAGTGAAGTGCGGGAGTCGAGGTTTTGGAACTGGTCGAATTCGAGATCGGCGTAACCGAACGCGAAAGTACGGCTCGTGAGATTCAAGTCATAACGAATACCACCCCGCACCGCATTGGCAATTTGCGTGAAATCCGCCGCGTTGCGGGCCGTGCGTCCGCTCGAACGAATCATTGCCGCATAAGCCGAAATCTTGTCGCGCGAAGTGGCGCGCACCGCGTTGCCGCTCAAGGTGAACGTATTCGTTTCGGCGTTGCCGCGCGCCATCGCATAACCGACATCGAGCGCGCCCGCCCACAGGTCAGTCAAACCTGGATTTTTCAGCCGTTCGATTTCGGCCTTCCACGAATTGTATTCAGCTTCGTTGCGCACCGAGGTAATCGAAGCCTTAGCAACTTTGACCTTGCCAGTTTCTTTGGTGGCGACTTCAAAACCATCAGTTCCGGTGCTGACCAATCCGACGACTGTTTGGTTGTCGTTGAGCGTTAGGTAAACGGGTTTGTCGCTGGTGAGCTTGTCCACTTGATCCCACGCGATTTCGACCGTACCCATAAACTCGGTCTTGATCGTGATGGATTTGCCGTCCGATTTGACGATGTTGCCGCTGACGCGGTCGCCGTTTTTTAACGTGATCTGGTCGGCGAAAGCGGCTGACACGCCTGACAAAATGATGGCGCTTAACAGCACCAGGAAAAATGCTTTACGAAACATAGTGAACCTCCTTCAAAGGCACAGAAAAAATAAATCATATAGGCAAACGCCGATTAGGTCGCAGTGGTGATAGGGCGTTTAACTGAGTGGAGTTTCGGTTAGGGGAGGATTGCGGGAGAAGGGACTTTCCTGAACGAGCCGCATCTTACGGAAGGCCAGCGGGCTTTGTCCATCACGAATTGAGATTCTGGCGAATCAGGCTTTCAAGGCTTGGCGCGTCAGGACAAAAATGTTACCTTTCGCCCCGCAGTCAAACAAAAATGTACTGCCTGCCGTCTGCTTAAGCATTGGCAGAACGTCGGCGGCCTTGCTCGCCGCAAAAAAACTCCATCAATTCGGATTTCGCTATGGAAGAACAAACGCTTCAGATTCGCCGCCTTTCGGCGTTGCTTGATGTGAGCCAAGCCCTTGGCTCTACGCTGGATATGGGCGAGGCCTTCGAGAAAACGCTGGAAATTCTCGACCGCGAGCTAGGGTTGAAACGCGGCGCTATCGCCTTGCAAGACGCTGGCGACAAGCTCTCGATCAAATACGCCCACGGGATGAGCGACAGCGAAATTCAACGCGGCAAATACCGCTTGAACGAAGGCGTCACGGGGCGCGTGGCTTCGACGGGCAAGCCGGTGATTGTGCCCCAAGTCAGCAAAGAACCGCTCTTTCTCAATCGCACCAGCCGCCGTTCTGAAGGGCAGGAAGAATCATTTATTTGCGTACCGATTCGAGATCGCCGCAAAACGGTCGGCGTGCTGTCGGTGATTTTCCCGTATAAGCAAAACCGCAATTACGACGATCTGGTCAAGCTGCTTTCGATCATTGCCGGAATGATTGGTCAATCGCTAAGGCTGGGGCAAATGGTGCAGCAAGAGAAAGCCCAACTCACCGAAGAAAACACTTTGCTCAAACGCGAGTTGCAGCAGAAATACGACTTTCGCAACATCGTAGGAACCAGCAAAGAAATGCGCGAAGTTTATGAACAGGTCGCGCAAGTCGCACATTCCAACACGACGGTG
Organism: Acidobacteriota bacterium; assembly: GCA_031414155.1. Lineage (GTDB taxonomy): Bacteria > Acidobacteriota > Blastocatellia > RBC074 > RBC074 > JACPYM01. The sequence goes on along the minus strand of JANNUY010001059.1, from coordinate 424 downwards.
TTGGTGCGCGGCGAATCGGGTTCGGGCAAAGAACTCGTCGCGCACGCCATTCATTACAACAGTCCGCGCGCCGCCAAGCCTTTCGTCAAAGTGAATTGCGCCGCGCTGCCCGAAACGCTGATCGAAGCCGAACTGTTCGGCCACGAGAAAGGCGCGTTCACCGGTGCGATGGCCCGCAAGCGCGGACGCTTCGAGTTAGCCGACGGCGGCACCTTGTTTCTTGATGAAATCGGCGACCTTTCGCCTGCGATGCAGGTCAAGCTGTTGCGTGTCTTGCAGGAGCGCGAATTCGAGCGCGTCGGCGGCGTCGAAACCGTCAAGGTCAACGTTCGTATGATTACCGCGACTAACGTAGACCTTGAAACCGCCGTGCAGGACGGGCGTTTCCGTTCAGACCTTTATTACCGGTTGAATGTTTTTTCGA
>JANNUY010001058.1:0-11137 GCA_031414155.1 Acidobacteriota bacterium | reverse complement strand
AAAATAAACCGTCGCGTTGTCTCCTAACCAACCCAACGTGAACGACCCTGGCCCACCTACCCACGCATCGTCGTGCAAGTGGTCAATCACTTTGGTCTTGCCTGTCGTCACGTCAAGCGACAACACCCAACGATCTTTGTTGTCAGCCGCGCGCGCCAGCAACGCAGCCTGTTTGCCGTCTTCGCTGAATTGCGGACTTGATAGTTGCACTTCGCGGTCAGTGGCTTTGCCATCAGGCGCATTCGTTTTCTGTCCATGCTCAACGTATTTCACTTCGCCGTTTTCGACGTTAATGAGGGCGATGCGATTGCGGCCTTGCGTGTCACCGACTTTGCTGCGCGCGGGGATGTCTTCGGTGTAAGCCGACTCGGTGATGTAATTCGGCACGATAGCGCTTTTTGCGCCCGTCGCCGATTGAATCACCGATGCGATTACATATTTGCCGTCGTGCGTGAGCGTGAGGTTCGCTACGCCTTGGCCTGCGGGTACGTCGAAAGGTTTGCGCTTCTCTTGCGCCTTGCGCTTGGCCTCGCGCGCTTCGCGGTCTGCGGCGCGTTCGCGGACGTATTCGAGCAATTCCTTCTCTTCTTTTTTGAGCGTTTCCTGGCTGTTGAGCTTTTTGTCTTTAGGCTCTTTGGCCGACTCTTTGGATGCCTCTTGCGGCTTGGGTTCAACTTGCGGCTGTTGAAGCTCAAGCAAACTCGAACCATCGGCACTATCGGCGCTGCGTCGCCCGCCGCCGCCACCAAAAGCCACGGGCGGCGTAGCGGCTCCGCCCGTGCGAATGTCTGTGAGTTGTTTGAGCGCGCCGCCGTTGAGCGGCATGACGAAAAGGTTGTTGTTGCGTGTGAAATAAATGCTTTGCTGATCGGCGGTGAAATGCGGCGTATTTTCGCTGTCGCTCGTTTCGGTCAGGCGGCGCTTTTCGTTTTTGGTGTGGTCATAAACCCAGATGTCGCCTTCTTCGGCAAACACGGTCAGGCGTTTGTCTTTTGAGAGTTCACCCGTGGCAGGCGGAGCCAGTTTGGCTTCGTCTTCGCTGAATTTGTGCAAACCCGAACCGTCGCGGTTCACAACGTAAAGGTCTGGGTCTTTCAGTCGCGGTTCGCCCGCGCGCTTCCAGCGAAAGTAAACGCGCTGACTGTCTTGCGACCAATAGACGCGCGTCGGTTCATAACCGACCAGATCGAACCCGCGCATGATGTTGTCTACGGTGAGATCGAATTTTTTGGGCGCAGTCTGTTGCGCTCCGACCGGCGCAATTAACGTGAGCGCCAGCAGCCATACGAACAAGCGAACCTTCATCGTGTTTTCCTTTATGTGGTTGGAATCGGCAACTACGGCGCAGAGTGTATCGGCTGCTTCGTCACACGGGCAAGCCCTCTATTTGGAATGCGGCGTCGCCACAGGCTGCGCCTCACGCCTCGACTGTGGGTAGCCCCGTCAGAAGCCGTGGCGTGAATCATTATTCCCTTTCCCGCTTTGCCCTAGCATCCGCCTCAGTGAGATGCGCGCTCTCAAGTAACCAATGGCAATCAACATCGCCCAGGAGGCTGAAGGAAATTTATGCAATTCAAGTTACGCACCATCGGTTTAACCTTGCTGACCGTAGCTGGGGTGGCTTCCTTCATCGTAGTGCAAAGAACCCAAGAAAAAGCCACTGAAGGCAAGTCGCCATACTCTTACTTCTTCGCCGAAGACGACCCTGTCGTTGACCGCCTACTGCCCAAAGATTTGACTGCACCAAAGTTAAAAGAGGCAAAAATTGAGTCCCTTGAGAATTATTCGGTGCAACAACGCTCCGATTTTCAACAAGTAGTGAGTGTCTTACGGACATTTGTAGCCAAGAAGGGAAAACGCAGGCAAAATCATTTTTTTATTGCCAAAGTCTCAAGGGAAAGAATGACTGATATTTGGGGGAAGGTTTCAATCTATGACTATACGCATGCCTATTGGGTTGAAAACGACGCAATAATCATCCTGAGTTTCCCACTAGCTGATTATGACTGGCTGGAATGGAAGTGTTATATCGATGTGCGTAAGCAAGTTGTGCCAAAAGGAACACACTCTAACCTTGGCTGTTGCTTATATGAAGCCGATTGGGTCAGAAAAATCGTTCGTAATTGCAAAGCAGGAAAGACGCTTACTTTGAAAAAGGCTACCCGATGAGTCGCTAAGTTGTTTTGCTTTAGCCCATGACAATTGCTGACGGACACAAATCAGCCAACTGGCATTGCCCACACAGCGGCTTGCGCGCATTGCACACTTGCCGTCCGTGCGCGATCAGACGATGCGAAAAGTTGATCCATTCCGTTGCGGGAATCATGGAAATAAGTTCGGCTTCGATTTTCTCGGCGTTGTCTGCTTTGGTCAAGCCCAGCCGTTGCGAGAGCCGCGTGACGTGCGTATCCACGACGATGCCAGACACGATGCCGAAGGCATTGCCCAATACGACGTTGGCGGTCTTGCGACCTACGCCGGGTAGCGCGTGGAGTTCGTCCATCGTTTGCGGGACTTCGCCTTTGTGCTTTTCGACGATGGTGGCGGCGGCACCTTGAATGTTCTTGGCCTTGTTGTGATAGAAGCCGGTCGAATGAATGTCGCGCTCTAACTCAGTAAGCGGCGCGTTTACGTAATCAAGCGGCTGGCGATATTTGCGAAACAAATCGGCTGTGACGATGTTCACGCGTTCGTCAGTGCATTGCGCCGAAAGAATCGTAGCGATCAACAACTCGAACGCATTGCTATGAATCAACGCACAAGTTGGTCCGGGATAGAGCTTGATGAGCCGCGCCAGAATCTGTTGCGTGCGTTCGTGTAAGGCGGCTTTGCTTTCGCGTTTGAATTTTTTAGGTACTGATTTTTTAGCAGGCATAGGGGTTGCAGTGTCCGTAGCCCGACCGTTAGCGAGGGCTACCTCGGCATTGCGCGCCGTTATGCTAGAAGGGCGCATCCTCGAGGTAGCCCTCGCTAACGGTCGGGCTACGGACACGCTGCGCACTATCACCAAGCCAGGTTCACGGTGCGCGTGAGAAACCGTAGCAGCGGCGCAGCCGTCGCGCACGTCGTTTCAAACTTATCCAGAAAGTCTTTCGCGCAAACCTGCTTTTCGGTCAGTTGGGCGACGACGATGAAATCTTTTCGTTTCAAATCTTCGGCCAGCGGATGGTCTGCGTCATAAGGCTTGGGTACGCGCTGCAACGATGCGCCGCTGAACGTAAAAAGTTTTTTGAACGCTTTTTCGTTTTTGAGCACCAGCCATTCATCGGACTTCGTGGCAATTGTATGGGCAATCAACTGGCGCGTCGTCGTGTCAGGCTGATAGATGCCGATGCCTACAAAACATTGATCGGGTTCGAGGTGCAGATAAATTCCCGGCGTATTCTCTTTGCCCGCTTCGTGCGGGAAATAAGCCGACGCGACCGTCTTGTAAGGGTCTTTATTTTTGGAAAACCGCGTGTCGCGGTAAATGCGAAACAGCGCGCCGCCCATCGGTTTCGGGTCAGCGACGTAATGCGCACTGAGATTCATCAAGCGCGGACGCCACGCTGCAATAAACGCCAGAAACGGATCGCGTACTTCGGCGTGAAAGCGCGGCTTATTCGCGTCAAACCATTCGCGCTTGTTGTTGGCTTTGAGTTCGCGCAGGAACGTAAAAAGTTCGGGAGTAAACCGCAGTTCTTTAGCCATTATTTTGCGTTGGTATCTTCCTGCATGAGGCCGAAGATGTTGCCTTCAGTGTCTTTGAAATAAGCGAGCCAACCGACGCCGGGCACAGCTATTTTCGGTAAAGCTGTGGTTCCGCCGTTAGCCAGAATTGCTTCGCTCGTGGCGTCAATCGCCTCTGTCATCACCGTGCAGACATAAGCGTTGACCGCCGCCATTTCTGCCGGAGCGTCACCCCGTCGCGGAACCAATCCGCCGTCAATGCCGCGTTGTTCGGACGGGCCGGTGACGATCAACCAATAAGACTGGTCGCCCCATTGATTGAAGCTCCACCCCAACGACTTGCTATAAAACGCGATGGCGCGTTGTGGGTCAGCCGCGTGAATTTCAAAGTGCGAGACTCGGTTTGCCATGAAAATGCTCCTTACTTCTGTTGGTTTGCCAGTTTGACGATGGCCTTCCATTGCGCCGCCGTGACGGGTTGCACTGACAGCCGCGAACCGCGCCGCAACAATTCCATGTCTTTCAGCGCGGCGATGTCACGCAACGTGTCGAGCGAGAGCGGCGCGGCGAATTTCTCTACGAACTTCACGTCCACCATGTCCCACGCGGGCGCTTCCATTTTGCTTTTGGGATCGAAGTGATGATGCGTCGCGTCGAATTGCGTATGGTCGGGATAAGCGGTCTTGACGATTTCGGCAATGCCGACAATGGCCGGAGGCGCGGCGTTGCTGTGATAAAAGAACACGCGGTCACCCACGTTCATCGAACGCATATAATTGCGCGCCAGATAATTGCGTACGCCGTCCCAACAGGTGGTTTGTTGTTTTGCCTTTTTCAGGTCGTCAATCGAGAAGGATTCCGGCTCTGATTTCATGAGCCAGAACTGTTGCTTCGGCACAGGGGTTTTCCTTTCACAAGTTGTCGGTGTTGTCGGTATGGATAACGCTCCGGCAAAATAGGTGTCAGAGGTAATTGATGTCAAATTCTACAGGTCAGGAACTCTTGCGCGTGGTGAAAGAAAAGCTGCAACGTTTGCAGGAAGGCCCGGACTTTTATTGGGAAGGCTCGGCGATGGTTTTTACCAGCGCCTTTCATCAACGGCGCGGCTATTGTTGCGGCAGCGGATGCCGCCATTGCCCTTATGATCCGCAGTGGATCAAAGACACTATGACATTGGCTCAAACCATCAGCGATTCCCCCGAAGGGCTTTCGCCACAAAAAAGCACAGAAGTCACAAAAATTCTCTGACAGTGTTTGTGGGTCTTGTGCTTTTTTGTGGCGAAAGCCCTTCGGAGTTCAGCGATTTACGCTGATTCGTTGTCTGGCCTATACTGCGCCGGACATCACTAAACCCAATCCCAATATAACGAGGAACGAAAAACCACATGGCAAATCCGATCTTGCTCGCTAAAGACACCGAAGAAATTTTTCTGCTGCCCAAGATGGCGAATCGCCACGGCATGATTGCGGGCGCGACGGGGACGGGCAAAAGCGTTACTTTGCGCGTACTCGCTGAAAACTTCAGCCGTCAGGGCATTCCGGTGTTTATGGCGGACGTGAAAGGCGATCTCGCGGGCATTTCGCACGCGGGCGGAGACAATCCCAAAGTCGCCGACCGCGTCACGCAGTTTGGTCTCACCGATCATCAATATCGCGCTTACCCCGTCGCTTTTTGGGATGTATTCGGTGAACAGGGACATCCGTTGCGGGCTACGATTAGTGAGATGGGGCCGTTGCTGTTGGGGCGCGTGATGAATCTGAACGACACGCAAAGCGGCGTACTCAACCTCGTATTCAAAGTTGCCGACGATGGCAGCTTGCTGTTGCTCGACCTCAAAGATTTGCGCGCGATGTTGCAACACGTCGCCGACCACGCGAAAGAACTCACGACCAGTTACGGCAACGTATCAGCCGCTTCAGTCGGAGCCATCCAGCGCCGCTTGCTCGAACTCGAAACACAAGGCGCAGACAAATTTTTCGGCGAACCCGCGCTCGACTTGAGCGATATGATGCAAGCGGGCGACGACGGACGCGGCGTCATCAACATTCTCGCGGCGGATAAATTGCTCGCCGCGCCGCAACTTTACGCGACGTTTTTGCTGTGGCTGTTGTCGGAGCTTTACGAAATGCTGCCCGAAGTCGGCGATCTCGATAAACCCAAAATGGTTTTCTTCTTTGACGAAGCCCACCTGCTTTTCACCGACGCGCCGACCGCCTTGCTCACCAAGATCGAACAGGTCGTACGCCTTATCCGCTCAAAAGGCATAGGCGTTTATTTCGTCTCGCAAAATCCGTTAGACATTCCCGATCTCGTGCTGGGACAGTTGGGCAATCGCGTACAGCACGCCTTGCGCGCCTTCACGCCGCGCGATCAGAAGGCGGTCAAATCGGCTGCGACTACGTTTCGCGTCAATCCCGCGCTCGACACCGAATCCGCCATCACTGAACTCGGTGTCGGCGAAGCTCTCGTTTCAGTGCTGGATGAAAAAGGCACACCGACGATTGTGCGCCGCGCGTTGATCGCGCCGCCTGAAAGCCGTTTGGGTGCGATTACGCCACAAGAACGCACGAGCGTCATTCAAGGCTCGGCGTTTTACGGACATTACGAAAAGGCCGTAGACCGCGAGTCCGCTTACGAAATGCTGCAACGCAAAGCGCAGGAAGCGCCTGTGCAGGAAGAAGCTCAGCCGCAGGAAGGCGGTATGCTTTCAGGTGTGATGGGTTCGGCGAGTGGCATCTTCGGCGCATTTGCCAAGAGCGCAGCACGTTCAATTGGTACGCAGGTGGCGAGAGAGATTACGCGCGGCTTGCTCGGCGGCATCTTCGGCGGAGGCAGTACGCGGCGGCGACGCTAATCCGATGAAAACCAGTAAAAATCTTTGCCCGATCACCCAAAGCCCCGCCAACCGTGAGACGGCGAATAGGCTCACCGCCTCCATTCAAAACAACTTCCCGCGCGGCGTCTCGCAACCGGCGCTGCGCGCGTTGGCGTCGGCGGGTTTTATGAGTCTTGAACAGTTAGTGAACACCAGCGAAGCCGACTTGTTGAAACTGCACGGCATGGGACCAAAGGCGATGAGAATCTTGCGCGAAGCCTTAACCGCACAAAGACTGACTTTCCGTTCCTGATGCCGAACTTAAATTTGCCATCGGTTGACGTAACCAAGCTGCCTCAGCAAAATGCCCCCGCTCAAATAAAAATACTGACTGACCCTGCCCCAAAAATCTCACTCACCCATTTCTCACATAACAGGAGTTAGCATCAATGCGTTTCGGTTTCCCCCGACAGCTTATCGCGCTGTCTTTCATAGCGTTTTGTGTGGTCGGCGCGCGCGCGCAAGACACTTACGAAAACATCGCGATCATCAATTCTTCTTACAACAGCGAATGGGCGATTGCGCCTGATTCGATAGCGGCGATTTTTGGCAGGTTCACGACGATCAATCAAGAATTTTATCAGAGTGATCCAAACACGTTGGCAACCTCGCTGGGCGGCGTCAGCGTAACCGTCAACGGCAACCCCGCCCTCATTCAATTTTCCAGCCCCATCCAGATCAGCATTCTCGTCCCGCGCTCGACGCCACTCGGCCTGGCTGAAATCATCGTCACCAACGCCGACGGACGTAAAGGAAAAGGTGCGATGGAAGTCGTCGCCTATGCGCCGGGCATTTACACCGCGACGCTCAAGGGACAAGGCACGCCGGGTGGTTATTCCACTTTCGACCAGCAAACTTTTGAGCCGCTTAACTACCCTGACGGAACCGGTCGCCCGGTTGAACCGGGCACGGCAGAACGGCCCAATCAAATCGTGATATTTGGTTCAGCGATTCGTGGCGTACCCGCTGAAAACCCCAACGATGAAAACGGCGTGGCTGAATCAGTGAAAATCTTCGTGCAAGGCTTGCCCGCCGAGGTGCTTTACGCTGGCTCCACGCAGGGGCTAACCGGCGTAGACCACATTCGCTTCATCCTGCCGCCCCAAGTCGCAGGACTGACCTCGGCGACATTGCGCACCGTGGTCGGTGAGAAGTCAGCGAACTTTCTGAAGCTGCAAATCGCGCCGCGCGTCGTGCCCGAAGAATTCGCCGAACTAGAACCTGAGCGCGAGACGGTCGGTTATCTTACAACCAAAGACCGACGAATGATGGGCGATCAAGGAGCCGGGCAATCCTATTTTTTCGACGGCTATCGCTTGCATGTGCCAGCCGACACAAATCTCGCAATTGAGTTGTATTCAGTGCAATTCGACGCCGCATTGGCCCTCTATCGCAAAATGCCAGACGGTTCGCTCGCTTACGTTGCGGCAGACGATCAAACTTATGGTATGGATGAAACGCGCGACTTGAATCACGCGCTCTTGCTCACGCGGGTGGCGGAACCCGGCGAATATGTATTGTGCGTGACAAGTGCAGCGGCTGACCCCGGCGGCACGGGGCGTTATTTATTGCGGATGCGTTCGGAAGGTTATCAGGTACAGCCGATTTTTTACGGCGCAACGATTGGCGGCATATTCACCGGGCGAGACATTCGTGCCAGCACCGGCAATTTGCTTGATGCTTTTACCTTCAACGGCAACGCGGGCGATGTCATCAAGGTGCAAGTGAACAGCAACAACTTTGATCCGTTCGTCATCTTGCAACGCAACAACGGCGATTACATTGCGGAAGACGATAACAGCGGCGGCGGCAAAAACGCGGAACTCGTTCTCACCTTGCCCGCGACGGGGCGTTACATGCTTTACGTGACGCCTTATGAAGCGGGGCGCACGGGCAATTACACGCTTAAGCTCACTAGCCAGGGGACAGCGGCGGTGACGGGCGAAAGCAAAACCGTAGCCGGTGTAGCTGGTCGCTATTGGGGAGGCAACAATCGCATCCTCAATTCCACTCACTTCGCCGCACGCCGCATCGTGCCGCAATAAAACGCTGGCCCAAGCCCTAGCCAGCGATAAACAAATAAAGGCGAACTAAGGTAACTTAGCTCGCCTTTATTTGTTGTTACCGTATCTAAAATTAGTTAGAGGCTTTAACCTCGGTGGCCCCCGATTGCAGCGCCGTGTAACTCAACAACCAGCCCCATACGCCTTGCCGGGCAAAGCGCACGCGACGATTTTTCAACGATAGCTCTTCAGAAATGGATGACAAGATTTCTGCTCCGGCAATTAAATTGCTGGGCGTAAAGATTTTTTTCACGCTATTCAAATCTTTTTTCGCTTTAGCCCGCACTTCCGCATTAGGAATTTTCTTATCCAGGTTCGGGTTCATCAATTCCGTCTGATTACTAACTACCATTTCCCGAAATTGGCGAATATCATCGGCCGTCACCTGAACAAAATCATTCTCAATCGCTTCAGGGTGCAATAACGTAACCAGCGCCCAGATAATGCCGCCGGACAGGTAAACGCGCGGACGATTAATCAAGCCCGGCTTTCTTTCTACCGCATCATGCAATGGCTTGCGCAATAACGAATCAGCCAACGTGCGCGCCACTTGCGAGAAACCCAAGGTTAAATTTTTCGCAGCGATTTCTTTTTCAATGGTGGTAGTAAAAGTAACCGTCGCCTGGCGAATATCAAACGTCGCGTAATTAAACGAATTAGCAGCCAAGATTTCGTTTTCACGATAACCGCCTTTAGTGTTACCGCTGCCGATGTCAATTAATACCGATTGCTCGCGGTTTGGCACGTTGCGCCGTTTGCCCGCTTGCACAAAACGCGGAATCGTCCCCGTAATCAGCATCGTCACTTCATCTTCCGGCGTGAGAAAACCATCCAGGTCTTTTCCGACGCGCTCTTTAATCGCGCTGCGCAAGTCGTTAGGGTTTACGGCATTGAGGCCGCTGCTGCCGACGATGTGAATGTTCGCGCTCGGCACTTTATAGGTTTCGACCATTTGCCGATAATAATCTTTTACCGCATTGGCCGTGTCATTAATGGCTTCCGGGGTAAAACGGTTTTTGTCGTCGCGCCGCATAATCGTAGTAGCTTGTGTGCCTTCAAATAACTTATTGAGTTTGTATCCTTCGTCAGCGGCTTGCATATCGGCACCTACCTTAATTACGACCGCTTTCACGCCTTTTGAGCCAATCTCAATCCCACCATGTACTTCCGTCACTGACGTGGCAGGTTTCGCCGCAGGCTTAACTAAATTACGCTTGACTTGGCGTCTGCCACGGCTACGCGCTTTTAACTCCATCGGAGCATTACCCGAAATACCGCGCGGGTTATTTTTTTCCGCAGCGTTAGTCGTCAGCGCCAAAGTGGAACCGAGCGCGAGTAACAATTGAAAAGTAATAATCATTCGCACACTGGGCCGTAACCAAGTATGGCCGGACAAGGAATGGCGATGGGGGGTAGATTGGGTCATAACATTCTTCCTTACAGAATAAAAATGAAACAAGCTACAGGCGGCATGAATCGCCCAACTGCGCTTGCCTAATTGCAGTAATTAGTTGCGGTAATTATTTGCTCGAAGCGTTTCTGAATTTTTGCATAACAAAATAAAGCCCCAGCAATACCACTCCGCCTACTACTAAAATCTCGAAGCCTCTGCTTAAAAATTTTTCAGGGTTATTAAACAGATTGTCGAAGCCACGCTCTATCACCGGCGCACTCGCCACTGACTCAACGCTGGGCGGCGCGCTGGTTCTGGGTGGGCCTGACCAATCTGCCGAAGGCGTAGGGTAAGCATTCGCAGGAGCCGTCACCTTGTTGCCAGTGCCGACTTTATCGCCCTCGCTAGAATCACGTTGATGGCGAGCGGGTTTGTCGGAATTGTTGCTCGCTGCTTCCTTAACCTTGCTGGCAGCGGGCGTCGCTTTATCGGCACCGGGAGCATCATATTTTTCCAAGGCAGTTTTTTGCCGAGGCGCGAGCGTGATGCGCTCTTTAATTAGATCGCCTTCCTGTTGTTGGGTCGCCTGAAGGCGCGTTATTTGCGGCGGCACGTTGCTGGGCAATCCGCCCGACGCGCCAGACGACGTATTCGCTCGCGCGGAATCGCCTAAAACCCCCAACAGGAGAGCCGAAATGCCAATTGCAATAACTTGTTTGCTCTTCATCACTACGACTTTTTGCTTTTAGGGCTGTTGCTATTAAGGGATGTCTTTGCTTGCGGAAAACACTCTTACCATAGGAAAAAAATACGGTAAGCAAATTCATGTAAGCTGGGATGAACTATTGACTGTTCTTTCAGTGCATCAGTCAATAGAGGCGTCTTAACTTACACGTCATACCGTAGTGCCAGTTCTGCGGATTTGTTACAACGCTATGAAAAAGCCTGGCGGGGCTGAAATCCGCGAGCTGAGGCTTAGGGAAAAGGTTGTCGTTCAAGCCGTAAAAGCCGCTCGTATTTTTTCCTGCGGCCAGTGCGCTCCTAATACCAGCATCAATTTGACGCGCGCCTTGTGGCTGGGCAGCAAGCCGCCGAGAATGGCTCCGGCTTGCGTGAGTTGCTTGCCGCCGCCTTCG
>JANNUY010001057.1:0-3965 GCA_031414155.1 Acidobacteriota bacterium | reverse complement strand
TAGAACGTACTCACGCTTGGTTGGATCGTTTCCGCCGTTTAGTAACCAATTGGGAAAAGAGCAAGGAGAGCCGTTACGCCTTTCTCTGTTTGGCTTGCGGCATCATCGCCTATCGCTTTTAGTTTTCGTACACGCTCTAAGCCAAACAGTCAAGCCTACCCGTACTGTCGCCCAGCTTATCCACTGTGACTCCGGCTTTATCCAACATGCTTACCAATAAATTATTGAGCGGCGTTTCCTTCGGCATCATCACATGACGATTGCCTTTGACTTGGCCGCCACCGCCCCCCGCCAACAGTATGGGCAGGTCGTGATGCGTATGCAGATTGCCGTCACAAATACTGCTGCCATACATAATCAGCGAGTTAGCCAGCAGGTTGCTGTCGCCATCCGGCGTAGCTTTCAGCTTGTCGAGCAGATAAGCGAACAGCTTCACGTGAACTTCGTTGATCTTGGTCACCTTGGCGATTTTTTCAGGGTCGTTTTGATGATGGGTAACGTTGTGATGGCCGTCGCTGATGCCGATGTTGCGATAAGGGCGATTGCTGCCTTCGCGCGCCATCATCAGCGTAATCACGCGCGTCAGGTCGCTCTGATATGCCAGTACCTGCAAATCCATCACGAGGCGTACGTGGTCTTCAAACTCATCGGGTACGGCGGAAGGCCGCTCCATCACGGGCAGTTTCATCGTCGCACTTTGCTGTTCGGCCTTTTGAATGCGGCGTTCGATGTCGCGGATGGCATCAGTGTATTCCGCCAGTTTCACGCGGTCGCGCGCGCCTACTTTGGCGTTGAGCCGCTTAATGCCGCTGTTGACGTAATCTAATATCGAGCGTTGTGAATCCATCAACGCCAACCGTGACGCGGCGTCGGTGCTGTCGCCTTCGCCAAACAGCCGTTCAAAAATCGCGCGCGGATTATTCTCAACTGGCAGCGGCGTCGTCGCATTGCGCCACGCTATGGTGTTCGTATAAGCGCAGCTATAGCCGCTGTCGCACCCGCCCGCGAGTTGATTCGATTCGATGCCGAGTTCGAGCGAACCGAATTGCGTGTGTTCGCGCAACGCTTGCGCGGCAATTTGATCTGCCGAGACGCCCGCGCGAATCGTAACTTCAGATTTTTTGGGATGCGCGCCCGTCAGCCACGTAGCTCCGGCGCGCGCGTGATCGCCCGCGCCGTCACCCAAAGCGCGGCCTTGCACTTGCGCCAAGCCGCTGAAAACGTTCAGGTGTTCGCGGTGTTTTTCGAGCGGCTTCATTGTCGGCATAAACGCGAAATCGGCGCCTTCGGATTTCGGCGTCCATTTATCCATGATGATGCCGTTCGGCACATAAACGAATCCGAGCCGCACCGCCGGTTTCGCCGTCGCACTCAGGGCAGGCGTCATCGCGTCGAGCATCGGCAAGGCCAACGTCACACCCATGCCACGCAAGAGAGCGCGGCGCGAAATTGCTTTTTTCGTAACGATCATAAGGTTTTCGTTCCTTCAGCTTGTCTCATTTGAAAAGGCTTGCTGCTGACAATCGCAGCAATCAGCGCAGGCAAGCGGAATTGCTCTGCTGCGGTTGAGCGCGCAATCGAACGGATGGCAGGCGCGTCGTGCGCTTCCAGTCCGCGACCCAGCGCGTAAGTCATCAGCTTTTCGATCACCGTGCTGACGAATTCATCACGATGACCGGTCAATAGAACTTTTTTCAATTCGGATGGGCCGTTGAGCTTCGTCCCGTTCGGCAGTTTACCCGAAGCGTCAATCGCTTGCCCAGCATCTTTCGTGCGCCACTTGCCGATGCCGTCGTAATTTTCTAAAGCAAAGCCCAGCGGATCCATCCGCGCGTGACAGGAAGAACAAATCGGATTGGCGCGGTGCATATCAAGTTGTTCGCGCTGAGTCAGCAAGCGCCCGTCAGAACTTTTCGGTTTCAAATCTGGAATATCAGGAGGCGGAGGCGGAGGCGGAGCGCCCAACAGGTTTTCGAGAATCCAGCGACCGCGTTGCACGACCGACGTACGGTTAGGATAGGAAGTCACCGTCAGCAAACTGCCCTGCCCCAACAGGCCACCGCGTTGGGCACGCTGGTCGGCAGTCAAAGCGACGCGACGGAATTGCGCGCCGTATACACCGCGAATGCCGTAATGCTCCGCCAGCTTTTGATTCAAATAAGTGTAATCGGCTTCGAGCAAATCCATCACGCTGCGGTTTTCGCGCAACACGCTCTCGAAAAACAATTCGGTTTCGCGGCGAAAGGCGAGCTTAAGGCTTTCGTCATAACCCGGATAAACATCAGGGTCGGGCGTGATGGTTTCGAGATTGCGCAATTGCAACCATTGCCCCGCAAAGTTTTTGACTAACGCTTCGGCGCGCGGGTCATCCAGCATTCGACGTATCTGTTGTTGCAACACAGCCGCCTCTCGCAATTTGTTCTGTTCGGCCAGCGCGAGCAATTCGTCGTCGGGAATGCTGCTCCACAAAAAGAACGAGAGCCGCGCAGCCAGATCAAGATCATTCAACTGAAAGGCGCTGTTCAACCGATTGCCTGACGGTTCGGTTTCAACGCGCAACAAAAAGTCAGGCGCGACCAGCATCGCTTCGAGCGCGCGCTGAATGCCGTCATCAAACTCGCCTGCTTGGCGACCGCGTTCATAGAAAGCCAGCAGCGGCGTAACGTCGGCGTCGTTGATCGGACGGCGAAAGGCGCGACGCGCGAGCGATGCCAGAATCTTTTTCGCGCAGGCTGATTCTTCGCTCGCACCCGCCGGACGGCACGAAAAGATTTTTGCACGGCTGACGGTCTCGCCGCGCCCTGAAGCGTTAAAAGGCCCGCTGACAATCACCATTTCAACCGAAGTCGTTTCAGGAACTTCAAAGCGTTGCAACCGCGCGCCGTCTAATCGCAAGTCGAGCGGCTGATTCGCAACGGGCCCCATTGCGGATGGAGGCGCTCCGCCAGGACGACGCTGACTCGGAATCGCAGGTTCGACTTTGGCGCTCAGGCGCGGATAGGCTGCGCCGACGGTGTGCAATCCGGCTTTCACCATCAGGCGATGATCGTAATAACGCACCTGTTCGCCCGTCTCGCCGTTTGATGGAGTCCTCACGCGAATCAGATATTCGCCATCCAACGGAAAGTAATGTTGAAACGAAAGTCCGCCACGCGAAAAGAACGGCAAGTCATCGCTGGTCTTTTCGTTGCGGCTGTTGCGGCGCGGCAAGTAACGGTCTTCGCTGGGTTTGATCTTCGGGTCGCCAATCGCCAGACGGCTGACGCGGCGCGCGGCAGATAAATACTTTTCAAGTAACGCAGGCGAAAGCGAAAGCACTTCGCCGATGTTGTCAAAGCCGTGGCCGGAATCGTCCACCGGCAGCCATTGGCCGGGTTGAATGTCCACAGCCAGTAAGTCGCGGATGACGTTGCTGTATTCAGCCCGATTCAGCCGATGCACCGCCGGACGGCCCGGTTGCGGATTCACTGCGTCGGCATGGTCGAGCGTATTCTCAAGCCACGCGACGAACGCAGCAGCTTCCCGCTTTTCAGGCTTCGGCGCGCTGACGGGCGGCATTTGTCCGGTGCTGACTTTGCGCAACACTTTTTCCCAGAGGTCGGCATTGCTGGCGACGCGATTAAATTCAACGCCTTCCAGCACGATACCAGCGGTTTTGGTTTTAAGGCTGTGGCAACTGACGCAGTAATCATTGATCAAAGCACGCTGCGCCGCCGTCACAGCAGGCGTACGTCGTTGCGCTTGCGAGCCATAGCCTAACGCGAGCCAGCCGCAGAGCAGTAAAGCGATTCCTAATTGCAGAAGTTTTCGTTTGTACATTGAAGGCCTGATTCCTCTGATTGGGTGGACGGGATGGGGCACGTGTACGTTTCAATAAAATACTTATAGCCGTTTGCAGGTGCGTGCGCCGTATCCGTAGCCCGACCGTTAGCGAGGGCTACCTCGGCAATGCGTCCGTTGGTGTT
>JANNUY010001056.1:0-12193 GCA_031414155.1 Acidobacteriota bacterium | reverse complement strand
CTGTTCGCTTTCGTGTTGCGCGACTTGCGCGACTTGCGCGGCGAATTCTTGTTCGAGCCGTTCAACGTTTGCGCGTAAACGCGGCAGTTGCGCGGTTTCGGCTTGCGCTGAACGAGCTTGCGCGAGTGGTTTCGTTAGTGACTTGAGCGTGGCTTCCAGTGTTTTGATTTCTGTGCGGCGCGTGACCAGCCCTGAACGAAAGCGCATTTCGAGTGATTCACCGGGCTTAAGATTGAAGCACTTTTCAGTCAGCAACGGACAGATGCCGCCCGTTGCCAAACTTTGAATCATCTCTTCGTCGCGTGTGAGTTCGGCGCGCAAGTGCGCGAGTCGTTCGGTGTCGTGTTGCTGAGTGATTTCGAGTTCAGGAAGCTGTGCGGCTTGCGTTTGCAACGTATCGAGTCGCGTGAGTTCGGCTTGGCGTTGAGCAAGCTCTTGCTGCAAGCGCTTATGCGTCTGGCGCGCTTGCGCTAAAAAGTTTTGCTGCGTCGCGGCGTGCTTGAGCGTGAGTTCGTGTTGCTGAATCGTAGCGTCGAGTTGCTGGCGTTCGCTTTCGAGTGAGGGAACTCGTTCGGCTTCGGCTTTCAATTCGTCGGCCTTTTCGATTTCGCGCGCGAGCTTGGCGTAACGATCCCGCATCTGCGCCAAGTCTTGATCGAGCGCGACGCGCGAACGTTCGAGGCTCTGGCGTTCGCCGCGTGCTTCACGCAAGGCGGCAAGCTCAGTTTCGAGTTTGTTTTGTTCGGCGAGTGCTTCGGCGAGTTGTGCGAGTTCGTTTTGCGCGGCTTCGATTTCAGCAAGCTGTTCGCGTTGCCGTGCGGCTTGCGATTGATATTCGATGAGTTCGCGTTCGACTTGTTGAAGCTCAGCGCGCCATTTGTCGCGCGCGAGTCGCTGTTGTTCGAGTTCGGTCAAATGTGCTGAAGCGGCTTGATAGCCGTCATAACCTGACAACGAATCTTGGACGATTTGCGCAGCCTGTTGTGCTTGCGCGAAGGCTTCACGCGCGGTGGTGAGCGATTGCTGGCGCAGCTTCAATTTGATCGAAAGGTTTTCGGCAGTCGCGCCCAATGTTTCGAGTTGCCGTTTTAGTTCGTCGAAATTCGTGACGGATTGCGCGGCGCGGTCGCGGGCGGTTTGCGCTTCGGCAGCATCGCTTTCAAGTTGCGTGCGTTGCTTTACCAGTTCGTCGTGTTGCTGTTGGGTTTCGTCATAAGCCTTGAGTTCGCCTTCGAGCGCGGCGAGTTGGCGTTCGGTTTCGGTGAGGCGCGTGTCTAGATGTTTGAGCGTATCGCGCAAGCCGTCAGCGGCTTTGCGATATTCTTCGACCTTGAGAATTTGATCGAAGACTTCCTTGCGTCGCGCGGGCGCGAGCGTGAAATCAAAAGTGAACGTGCCTTGCGGTACACCAATCGTGGTTTTGAACAGGACGGAAAGGTCGGTCGTTTCGTCTACGCCAATGTGTTCGCGCAACCATTTGACGACCTGGCCTTTTTGTTCGACGAGGCGGGTTTTGGTGTCGGGGTCGTAAACGTAATAGCCGCCCGCCGTGTCACGGTGAACGTCATAAGCGCGCTCGTCTTTGGCCGAGATGAAAGACACTGCGACCTGTCCGCGCTTGGCTCCGCGTTTGACGAAATCTTCGCGTTTGTAATCAAGGTGATCGAACAGCGCCCAGGCGATGGCTTCGAGGATAGAAGTTTTGCCTGCGCCGTTTGGGCCGCAAATGGCTACGACACCGGGGGCGAAGTTGAAAGCGGCTTCCGCGTGATTCTTGATGTTCTTGAGTTCGACGCGGGTGATTTGCATGGGGTGGTTAGCAGTTAGTGGCTAGTGGTTAGTGGCTAGCACAGAAACGCTAGCCACTAACCACTAGCCACCAGCCACTAAGCAGCTTGTGCGGCAGCCTGATTATCAGTGTGGCCCAGCAAGTGGCGGCCTTCGGCGCTGCGCGGGTCAATGGTGCGAACGTGTTTACGTCCGCGCATTTCCCAGATTGCGGTGATTTGGCCGTTCTTTTCGACGGCGTGATAAGAGATTTCGTCGTGCGTTTCGGCTGCCGGCGTCGTCTCGTTCGTCGTATCGCTCATTATGATTGAATGCTCCTGCGGTTGAATTTGAGGTGTTGAAGTAAGCCGCATAATGCCACGCCCCGCGCAAACGTGTCCAGCCGTTGAATAAACGGTATTGCTTTAGTTGCGGCTTTAGTTGCCGGGGAGTTGCTAGGGGGGCGAGGCTTCCTTACCATATTTGAAAAATGCGTTCCGGTTAAGGAATAAATCTGACTGCGAGCGCGATTGCGTAATTGAACTTCAGGAGGAAGAAACAATGAATATGAATCGTCGTAACTTTTTACATCACAGCGCGTGGACGCTGGTCGCGTTGGCGGCGGGTGGCGTGTCTGTCATAGCGCAAACCAAAAAGCCCGCCAAAAAATCCATCGAAAAAATCATGAAAACCGAAGAAGAGTGGAAGAAGCTGTTGACGCCTGCGCAATTTCAGGTGGCGCGCAAGAAAGGCACCGAGCGCGCTTTCTCAGGCGAGTTTCACAATCATCACGAGAAAGGGACTTATACGTGTGTGTGTTGTGATTTGCCGCTGTTCAGTTCGCAACACAAGTTTGATTCAGGCACGGGCTGGCCGAGTTATTGGCAACCGATTGACAACGCGAACGTCGGCGAAAACAAAGACATGAGTTACGGCATGGTTCGTATTGAATCAGTTTGCAAACGCTGTGACGCGCATCTTGGACATGTGTTTGACGACGGCCCGAAGCCTACGGGCTTGAGGTATTGCATCAACTCGGTGTCGTTGAAATTCGTCAAAGAAGGCACGTAATTGCGTTTGCCTGCGCATGAATAATTCACGCAGGATTCATCTGAACGGCTTACTCGTGAGTGCGCTTCACACCTTTCGATTCAGGTTTTTCACAGGCTTTACAAACTGCCGCAATGCATTGGTTTATAACGTAATGGAGGAATAGATCGCCATTCCTCTGTCTGAGTTCTGTTGTCCGCGAAAACTTGTTTAGCCGCCGACGGCTTTGAGCACTCGACCGACGAGGTGGTCAACGCGCCAGCGGGGGCCGACGCGGTTGGCGAGCGAGAGCAGTTCGGCCCACCACAACACGCGTTTGATCGTGCCTTCGGGGAACTCGTTCGTCGTTTGATTGAGGCGGCGATAGAGTTCTTCGATGCTTTGTTCGCCGTGGTTTTCGAGGGCGAGCAGAATGCGTTTGGCGATCAACTCATCGGCTAGCAACGCCGCTTGCGTGAGTCCTAATGTCCGCGCGAGTTCTTGCGCGACGTGTTTGTCTTTGAGGTCTTTGGCGGTGGCGCGCAGGTGTTCCATCCAGTGGAAGCTGTCTACCTGGCTGCGTTGATAAAAGTATTCAAGCAACATCGGCCAGTTGCCAGTGACGGCGGTGACACGTTCGCGTCCGGTTTCGTCAATGTTGAAATCGCGGTCGTCCAGCCATTGCCTGAGCGCATCGTCGTGCCAGGGCTTTAAGCTATAAGACACAGTGTTTTTGCCGGGCAGCAGATCAAAGGCCGTCGCCTGTTGATTGACCAACTGCCATGCTTTGGCCGGATCGGCGATGAACGCCAAGCGTACGTGCGAATTTTGCACGGTGAAATGATTCAGCGCCTGATGTGCTTCTTCGACCCATTGATCGTTCCAGTCGCAGGTGGGCGGAACGTAAAGCAGCGTCGTGCCGTTTTGCTGGCGCGCGATGGCTTCATTGAGTTGTTTGCTGAAGCCGGACTGCTTTTCATTTTCGAGATTGAGAAAGAGGCCGCGCGGCGTGGCGACATCGAGGAATTCGCGCAGGCTGTCGAGGCCCGCGCCTTCCGTACCGAAGATCACCGAGATGCCGTTTTGGCGGCTGCGCAGTTCATGCATTTCCTGCGCGGTGAGCGGGCTGCGGCGCGGCGAGCCGGTGCGCGCCGCACGGAAGGTGGTGGGGTTATATTTTTGCGGGGCTTTGCGGACGCGCTGCAATTCGGCGGCGATTTGGTCTTCGTTGCCGAGCAACACGGCGACGCCTTTGCTGCGCAGCGTGTAACCCTTCTCGGTCACGCGCAAAATTCCCAAGCCGACCATTTCATCCAACAGCACGGGCAGCGTGTTATCGGCCAGCACCGATTGAAAGCCGTCAGCCCACCAATACAGAGCTTGTGCGGCGACCCACGAAACAGGGAAGCCGTCGGTCAAGGCTGCTTCGCCGTTGTGCATCACGCCGTCGGCCATGGCGTAAGCAATCACGCCGTAACGTTCATCCACTTGCAAGGTCAGCAACAATCCGGCGCGAATCGCAGCGCGCAAGTCCTGGCTGCGATAGGCTTCGTCTACGTCTTCCGACGTGATGAAGTAAGGCGGCCCGGCGTTCATGTTCGGGCGGTTGGGATTGCTCAGGTATTTGAGCAGGTGATTGCAGTAATGCTGAATCAGGCTCGGAAAATAATTGGTGCGCCACAAGATGCGGCGAATCAGATCGGGCGATTCAAAGACATAGCCCAACGCGCGAATCGGTTCTTCGATGAGCTTGCGCGCCTCATGCGCTTCGTGGCCGAGCAGCGGGCCGATGCTGATCGGTGTGCCGAATTGCGCGAGCGGATGATCGGCGACGCGCGTCATACGCGGAATGTTGTGTACGCCGGCAAACACGACTTTGAAGCGGCGATTGGTTTTTTCCATCAAGCCGCGCAACCGTGAAGCACGCACGAACTGTTCTTTTTCGTCGGCTTCGAGAAAGCGGTCGGCTTGGTCGAGCATGACGAGAATGCGGCGTTGCTGATTGCCTTCGAGCCAGTCGCAGACCTGATCGAGCAACGTGACAGCGTTGTCATATGCGCCGCTGACGACCTTGAGGCGTTTGAACTCTTCGCCCAACAGCAACCACAAATCGTCGAGGCTGCGTTGCGTGCCGATGTTCTCACCTTCGAGATCGAGGAAGATCGCCATCCGGCCTTTTTCGAGGTCGTGGAAGTTGCGCTCTACGTCGCGCAACAAGGCGGTTTTGCCGAGGCGGCGTCCGCCATAGACGAAGCCCGAGCCGGTCGGGCTCATGATGGATTTGCGTTCCTGTATGCGGCCATAAAACATTTCGGGTGGCACGCTGGTGGCGGTGTAAGGCTCTGTCCAGGTAAACGGCAGCGTGCATTCAAACAACGTATGCAGCCGTGGCGCGCGCTGGCCGTAAAGGAAAAGCATCAGCACATCATCGAGTACGACAATGGTCTGGCGGCGGTCGCGGCACAGGCGGGCCAGTGCCGGACGCATTTCGTCATTCATCTGGCCGAAATAAAACACGATGACCGGATGCCCCAGCGCGGTGTCGCCGATGATTTGTAACAACTCTTCTTCGCTCGGACGGTTCCAGACACAAAGAATGCGATAGTGGCCTTTGGCTTCGGAACCGTAAGCGGGCACGGGCGAACGGTCACGCCCATAAAGCGTGTCAATCGTGAGATTGAGCCACATATTGCCGTCGTCGGTGTTGATATTGAGTTCTTTTTTCGTCAAACCGAGGAAGGGCAGAATCTGGTTGATCTCTTCTTCGCTGATGGTTTGCATTCGGCGCGAGTTAAACCACGCCGAGATCGCGCCTGCCACCATTTCGAGATCGAAATCTTTCAGCCGCAAGCCGCACAGGTCGGCTCCGGCGCGTGCGCGCTGAATGATCGCGTAAAGCGGAACCTGTTTCAGGTATTCGCTCAACTCGCGCACTTTTTCAGGATAGAAGCCGGTCAGGTTGTCGCGCGTTTCTTCGCCTTCGGGCAGTTCCTGATTGTCCAGCACCATCGCCAGATAATCTTCGGCGGTGACGAGGTCGCCGCGTTCGAGTACGCGTTTGATCTGCTGGTAGTAATAATGCTCCGGCCCGATGTTGGCGAGCTTCATTTTCTCAAGCACTGCTTGCATCGAAGCGTCGCGCTTGAGGTGCAGGGCTTCGCGGATGTTGTGCAACTGCTGATGCGCCGTGGCGAAGCGCAACATTTTTGGAATATCCATTCCGTCAATGAGTGCGGCGACGCGCAGAAAATCTTTTTCGGGCACATAGCCATAATCGAGCGCGGCGGTGATGAGCTTGCGGGTTTCTTCGATTTCCTGCCGCAACACGGCGCGGCAATTGTTAAGCATCTGTTCGCGTTCGCGCGCCATTTCGTCGGCGAGCGCGCGCTTGCTCGGATCGTTCTCGATGAACTGGATGATGTAACCCGTGGTTTCGTGGTCGCGCGCGTCTGAACGTTCGGCAAAAGCGCGCCGCCAATCGTTCGGCAATCCTTGCGCCATCGCGCGCAACAACAATGGTTGAATCACGTTTTGATCGGTGATCTCAGGCTTCCAGCGCCAGTTGACGGGAACTTGCGTCGTGAGCAGCGGCGCATATATCACTTGCCGGACTTTCGGTTCGGCTTCGCTGACCGGGCTTTCGAGGGCGAGCAGTTCAGCTACGCCGCGCACCATCCCGCGACAGAAATTGAGCGCGGCGAGCGTCGCCACCGAAGCCTGTGAACGCGCGACGATGTCCAGTTCTTCCAGCACTTGTGCGTGCATCGGCAACAAGGCCTGACGCAGCGGTTCGAATAGATTGGCTTGCCCACTGCTGGCGCTGCCGGGGCGGGTTTCTACCAACGCCGTCCAGCGGCGCGCCAGGTCTACGGCCTCGCGCGCGGCGTCGAGAATCTGCTTGAACGAGTCGCCATCAATGTCGCGTTGCCCCATCGAACGTCCGATAAGCTCGCGGTCGGTGTGATTGATGGCGCGGCGAATCTGGCGTTCATCCGTCCAGTGTTTGATCTGGCGGCGCACCGCCGGAATGTCACAGGTCTCAGATAACAGTGCTGGCAATAACATGCGCAACGAGCCATCCGGTTCGCACCAGTTGCGCCAGACGTAAGTCGCGGGCGCGAAATCCATTTCGCGGAAGGGCGCTTGTTTCCACCAGATTTCGACTTCGCGGCGCAGCGCCAGAAATTCAGCTTGCCATGTGGTTTGATCCTGATTGGGTTTGTTCAGGCTGGGGTCGAGCGGTTGCACGTCTTGACAGTGCCGCGCGATGGTTTGGCAATAAAGGTGTAAAGACTTCAGCCCTTCGCATTCGGGCAATTGCGCCAGCGTACGTGGTGCGCGCGTGGAAGGGGCCAGCAACGCGGCGCGGCCTGACGCGGCGGCCAGCATCAACGTGACGACACGATTCCAATCGCGATGCGGCGTGTTGAACCAGTTCGGCGTGCAAAATTTCAGGTCGCTGCGCAATTGGTGCGCGACTTCGCCTTCCTGATAACGAATGACGCGGCCCAGCGCTGTCGCGCGAATCAAGCTCGAAGGCAGGCAACAGCGCTCATCTGGCGTCTGGCGTTCAAGCGAACGCGCGAGGAAGAACGCGAGGCCGAAATGTTCTTCAAACAGCAAGCGCCACATCAGATCGCGCAAGGCATTGCGGCGTTCGGGGGCTGCACCGTTCTCGATGGCGAGCGCAATCTGTGACGCCGTTACATCGGCTTGAAAGCTGTAAAGCGGCTGGGTCGGATCGGCGGCGAAATAAAACGGCGCCTGTTTTTCTTCGAGCATGAGGTAATAGCGCGACTGTTCGCTCTCGTCCTCATCTTCAAACCCTTGCGGAACGGTTTGATAATCCTCTACGAATTCGTTTTCAGGGCGCGCCGCGAGTCGGGCGGTCGCCGGCGCTTGCGATTTCACTGGCGGTGGCGGGGCAGGCGGCGGCGGCGGTATGACAAACACCGGCGGCTGCGGAATGGCCGCTTCCACTGCGGCATTGGCGCCATTGCCATAGCCATTGCCGTTAGCAGTGCCGTTATTATTGATGACGGCATCCAGCGGCGGAAGCGTTTCGGTCTTATCGAGATTCAGCTTGATCGAAGCCGAGACCGTCGGCTCAACACTTTGTTGATAGCTGGCTGTTTGCCGCCTTCTGGAAGGCGTATCCATAAAATTGTCGGCCAGATTTTCAGTCGCCGTCGTGGTCAACTCGTGCAAGGGACGTTGCCGTAAAGCCGCCAACAGGGCTTCGGTGTCCAGTCCTTCCAATGAAGCCTGCGCGGACTCTGCGCGCGGCGGTTCAGGTTGCGCAGGCGGCACTGCCGCAGCGCGTTCAGCCAATCTTCCCGTCAGATTTCCGTAGTCTTGGCCGTTGTTCGGCGCGTTATTTACGTTGTGGTCAGCGGGTGGCGCAGGCGGTTGAACAGGTGGCGTTACAAATGCAGGCGCGGGCGCGGCGTTGACAGGCGCAGTCGCTTCTGGTTGCCCGCCAAGCCCTTCGAGCAATTTCGACCAGTGCGAGAGCGCGGCTTGCGTGATGGTCGAACCGTTTTCTTCGCCTTGTTGTTCGCGGAGTTCGGCTTTGGCTTCCTGCAACTTTGAAGCTGCGTTTGCTGCCGGTTGAATAAATTGTGGTGAATCAGCTTTTTCTTCCGCTGTCGTTGCGGCTTCTTCCGCCGGGCCGCCTAACGAGGCGTGCAGCTTTTCAAACCAACTGGCGTTGTCGGCGACCTTGTTGTCAGCGGGCGCAGTAATCACCGCCGGTTCAGCGGGCGCAGCTTCCGCCAACCCTCCGCTGTTGTTGAGGCGGTCAGAAAGCGAAGCCCAATCGAACGTTGGTGTGAGCGGCCCGGAATCGCTCTTATGTGCCGCAGGCGCAGCCATGTTGGAATTGGCAGGGCTGGAATTGGCAGAGCCAGTATTGACTAGGGCTTCCGCTTGTTCACTGGCAGAAACAAGCGGTGATTCAAAAGGGCGCGCGTCCGCCTTTGATGAATTATTAGCCTGGAAATTGGGTTGCAGGTTCGACGAGATATTGGCTGGCGCATTGCCACTGACGTTGCTGTTAAACATCAGTTGGCCGCGCGCGGCTTGAGCGGCCAACTCTTTGCCGAAATAGCCTGCGACTTCTTCACGCATGTTATCCCAGTCGTCGCCATCGAGGCTGTTCCAGTCTTCGGCCAGATGCAGCAGCGCCTTGAAAGGCGTTTGCGCTTCACTGAGCAATTGTTCTTCGTTGTTAGCGAGCGGGCCACTGAAACCCGCGATGGTTTGGTGCAACTGCGTCGCGCGCGCGTGGCATTCCACGATGGGCGCGAAATCGGAGCGCGTCTTGTGCGCCATTGCCAGCACGCGGTTGAGCAGGTTGATCACCGGTTGGCGAATTTCAGCGGCGCGGCGCATGGCGGTCTGACGCGCTTCTTCAGCCCGGCGTTCTTCTTCGAGTTTGCGTTGGCGTTCTTCTTCGGCGCGGCGTTCGGCTTCTTCGACGGCGTGGCACACGGCCAGCACGGCGGGTTCGAGCGTGAGCAGATCGCCGATGTCTTCGAGCGCGGGAATGGAAGGCAGCGATAGTTCGCGGGCTGATTTGACGATTACGCCGCAAAACTCTTCAAAGTCGCGTCGGGTGGTTTGCAACTCTTCGCTGAGCGTGAGTGACAAGGGCCGTCCCGTGTTTTCCATTGCTTCCGCCGCTTCACGCAACAACGCGCCCAGTTGGACGAACTGGCTAGCCAATTCTTTATAACGGCCTTCCAGTATTGCACGATTCAGTGGCATGTCGGATTTCTCTTTGGGGGTGCGAAAATTAAACGATTGAACGCCGCAGATGGCGCGCGAGCCACGCAGGCTTTTCGCCACGCAGGCTTTTCTATGAGCGCGGATACAAGTTTTAACGGTAGGGAATGCAAACGATGACCGCCTCTGGTCATCTGGCAGATTGTCTTGGCAGGGGAAGCAAAGGAAAGAACTGCCGAAAGAACTGCCGAAAGAACTGATTGATGAAGACAGTTCCTGGCATACTCAAACGATCTGTTTACCGAACGGAGTGATAGCGCAGCTTCGCCTGTAGCTTTTTAGTCGGCAAAATTACAGACAAAAACCGAACCCGCTCACCTATCAACGACCTTACACCGTGTCTGTTTTGCCCTTTGCCTGCACCACGAATTGTTGAAAACTCGGAATGAATTGTTTGCGCTTGAATGGCAAACCGTCTCAGGAAAGGCGCGCGCAATATAGTCAGTTGCCTGTGAAGAATCAACTCTTAAATTGCCCAAGTCGGCAAATGCTCTGGTTGGCTGCTTTGGTTTAGCAGGATGATTAACACGTCTCTAGCATTTCGATGCACTCGCGGGCTTTACTCTCAAATAAAGCAGGCGGCTGGGCATTGCCGAAGCACGCGGAAAGACGATGGGCTGGATTTCAACCGGTTCCATTTCTGACGAACGAACCGGACGCCCCGACCGTATCGTTTTCGTCTGCGTTTCGATCTCGCTTTCATTCATCGGTTTGGCTTCGGGCAGAGTTTCTATGGTTGACGTGACAGCAGATTCAGCGGAGTCGGGAATCTCGCACGCATCGCGCTTAGGCATAATGGTTGACCACGCGGGGGCCGCTGCTGTGTGTGGTAATTCGGTGGAGCGCGGCAACTCCATTTTCTCGCTGGCAGGCGCTTCTTCGGTCGCGTCGTTCTGCCAACTGATCACCGGTTCATCAGCGATCTCGGTTTCTTCACCTTCGATTTCAGGAACAGCAGCCACGCGAACCGGCAATGCCGCCGCCGTGCGCACGCGCCGCTTCGTTTTGCACTCGCACGCAGGCGCATCCGTCGTCTTGTTTACCGACAGCAGATTGTTCGCAGCGGGCAACGCCAGCGCGTCGTTCTTTTGCCACGCACGGCCTACGACCGCAGCCAGCACCGACGCCTTCCTGAGCGCGCTTTCCGGCAACCAATCAGTCAGCGAATGCAGGCCAGTCAGCGAACGCAGGTCGGTCAGCGAACGTGCGCTTGCGCCTGCGAAGGCGATCACGTTCGTACTGGTGAAAGGTTTGATCTGATGGGCGACCGCTATCAGAGCCAATAAAACGAATGCGCGTATTGCGTGGGATTTCATCGTCTTTACCTCATCCCGTTGGGGGAGTTTCTTTGCACTGAAAATCTGAAGCAAACGTAAACTTGCTGCTGTTCAATACGCCGCGTGAGTGCGAGCGAATGCAACGAGGTTTCAGTTCCTGATAAATATTTTGTTGTTACGGCGGCATTCTGAAATGGTTCCCATCGCGCTGTCTATCGCGCTGGCGCATTTGTAAACGCGACGTAAAATCCTCGCAGCGCAACACTTTAGTTATTTCGCGGGCGTAATCTCAACTTTCCGATACATCACCTTGGTATGATCGCCTTGCAGCATGACCGGGCCGGGCGCGGCTTCGTCACTGTCGAGTGCGCCGCCGGTTATGCCGGGGATAGTTTCGTTATCAATGATGGTCTGGCCGTTGAGCGCGACGGTGACTTTGCGCCCGATCAAAGTGATGTCCATCGTCTGCCATTCGCCGGGAGCTTTCGCCGCATTCACTTGTGGCTTGTGCCAGCCGTAAACCGAACCCATCCGCAGGCTGTCAACCGCGAGTCCCGCGAGGTCGCTGATTTGCACTTCGTAACGTCCGCGCAAATAAACACCGCTGTTGCCTTTGGCGGGCACCTGAAACTCCACATGCAATTTGAAGTCGGTGAATTTCTGTTCGCTGATGAGGTCGGTGCAAGGCGCACCGTTGACCAGCATGCCGTCGCTAATGCTCCAACAGTTGCCGTGTTGATTGCTGCGCAGCTTCCAGCCGTGCAGGTCTTTGCCGTCCATCAGTTGAATCGGCTTGCCCCACATCGGAGCTTTGGCCGCCAGCAAGGCTGGTGCGCGCACGGCTGACCACGACACGGTTTTGCCGGTTTCATCCGTCGTCGTACCGCTTAACTTGTCGCCCTCGAGTTTGCCGGTGAAGACCAACTCGGCGGGCGCGGCTTCGTATTGCTTAGGGATAGCAATCGTCAGTTGTCCGTTGCTGTATTCAGCTTTGGTCGCGTAACGCATGCTGCCGAAGCGGCCTACGAAACTCGCCATCAACTCGCCTTCCTTGCGCAGCCGAATCTCGAACCACGAAGGATAACTGCCGCCCGTCGGCGTTTGTACGGTCACGTCCCAACGTCCAAGGATCACGTCGGACGGTTGCGCCAACGCTGGCGCGGCAAACAAACAGCAAAGCAAAATCGATAAGGTCGTTTTCATTCGGGGCTTCTCCTTAAACTTGGTGGAACAGGTTACTAACCTGTTCCACCGGTTGTGAGTTTACTTCTGCGCGACATTATCCAGTTTCGGCGCGACGCCGAGGTGGTGCATGAGGAAGGCGTATTGATCCG
>JANNUY010001055.1:0-1614 GCA_031414155.1 Acidobacteriota bacterium | reverse complement strand
TCGCGCAGTATTGCTTGAACGTGGCTTCAGCCGATGCAATGGATGGCGCGGCTTTCGCATTGCCAGCAAACCAAACGGCAGACTGGTCGCTGATGACAATCAATGCCAACAAAGCAGCCAGCACAGCCAGCACAATTTTGGCGTAACGGCGTTTGTTCATAAGCAGCAGGCTTCGCATAACGTATCGAACCTCGTAGTGAATTTACAGTGGGTGGGCGAGAACGCTTGATGTCTTTGACATCACTATTGACGGCTGAAGTTATAAAACAGTTACGGCAAAAGGGCGAATCATACATGGCTCGCTGACGGGTTTACTCATAACGAAGCGCCTCAATCGGGTCGAGCCGCGCGGCTTTCATTGCGGGCCAGAGGCCGAAGCCCACGCCGAGTGTGACCGATACGACAAAGCCCACGACCGGAGCCCACAGCGGCACGTAACTCGGCATAAACAGCTTGATAATCGCTGCCAGCCCCCAACCAAACAGAATGCCCAGCAGGCCGCCCAAGCCAGTCAGTGTGGCTGCTTCGACCAGAAACTGTTGAATGATGTCGCGGCGTTTCGCGCCAATGGCTTTGCGCACGCCAATCTCTTTGGTGCGTTCGGTGACGCTGACCAGCATGATGTTCATCACGCCGATGCCACCGATGAGCAAGCCGACTGAAGAAATCGCTACCATCAACAAAAAGATGCCGCCCGTGATCTGGCCGAACTGTTCGATGATGCCTTTAGAGGTTTGCAATCCGAAACTATCGGGCTGTGAGAACGCGACCTTGCGCGACTTGCGCAATGCGTTGCGAATCTCTTCGAGCGCCTTGTCGGTCAAGCCGGGCCGGGCTTGCGCGATGACGAAATGCTCTTTCACGTTCGGATAGATTTTGTGAACCGTTTCGTAAGGCAAATAAACCGCTTTGTTTTCATTACCCGGGTCTTCTGAAGGTTGCAGAAAAAAGTCGCGTTGTTTGAGTACGCCGACGACCTGAAAATTCCGCCCGTTAAACGAAAGCTGCCGCCCCACTGCCTCCACCATCGGAAACAACGTATTTGCCACGTCACGCCCAATCACGCAAACATCGGCGCGCGCCATGTTTTCACCGTCGGTGAAAGCGCGGCCTTCTGAAATCTCAATCGTCCCCATTCTGAAATAGGACGGGAAGATGCCCGACACCGTCGCATTCACCATCTCGGTGTCTTGATAGCGAATCTTCACGCGGTCGGCCATCGGGCCTTGCAAGAAATCCACCGGCGACATCAGGGCTGTGACTTCTTCGACCGACGGACACTCGTCCTTGATCGCCATCGCATCGTCATAACTGAGCGGCTTGCGTGTGCGCTCTTCAAACGTAGGATTGAAATTGAAACCCGGATCGAACTTAAAAATATATATCGAATTCGTGCCGAACGATTCGATCTCACGGGATACGCGCTCGTTGATGCCTGACACGAAGGCGGCAATCACGATGACCGTCATCGTGCCGATCACTACGCCGAGGATGGTCAGAAACGAGCGCAGCTTGTTCGCCAGCAAAGTGTCGAGCGCCATTGCAATGTTTTCACGAAAGTCACCGCGTGCCATAAATCAACCTTGTGGCAGTACGGGGAGCGTGAGCGACCTG
>JANNUY010001054.1:0-1290 GCA_031414155.1 Acidobacteriota bacterium | reverse complement strand
GTTGGATGTTCTGCAAGACATTCGCAAAGCCGAGTGGCCGACGGATGAGAAGCTCGGCCCTACGACTTGCAACATCGGCAACCTGAGCGGCGGACGCAAGCCCAACGTGATTCCCGATCTGGCCACCAGCGAACTGATGTTTCGCATCGTGAGTGACGCTGATGAAATGTATGAGCGCGTAGTCGAAATCGTCGCAGGACGCGCCAACCTCAAGCGCGGCTTTCATCTGCCGACCATGCATCTCAACGTAGTCGAAGGAATGGAACACATCCCGACCAGCATCGTGCGCTTCGGCACTGATATTCCGTGCCTGTCAAATTGGGGACAACCTTTACTGTTCGGCCCCGGCTCGATTCACGACGCGCACACCAAACACGAATTCATCATCAAAGACGATTTGGCCGAAGCTGTTGACACTTACGCCGCGATGACGCGCAAGCTGTTGGCAGCGGCGGCCTGACAAATTTGGTAGGGTAGGTTCTTAACCTACCCGCATTACGTTTCATTAAACGGGCAGGTTAAGAACCTACCCTACAGATTATTTTTAGGAGAGACCAACCCTGTATGCCGACTGCAAAAATGACGCACGATCCTGATTCACCTGAATACCAAGCCGCTGAATGGCTGACGACGATTAACAACGCTTACCGCGAAATTGATGGTGCGATTGAGAAAGCACCCAATGCTGAAGAGTTCATCGAACGGCTGAAAGAACGCGTTCGCCGTGAATACGAATTGAACCGTGAGAAGATGGGCTGGACGGAACGCTCACGCGACATTGCGATGCACGCGCTGGAATACGCACTGAGAACGCGCTCATAAAAAAAAAGAGGCAGTCAGCCTTTCGTGCTGACTGCCGCGTTTTACTTTCAGCCTGCGCTTATTCCCAGGCGCGCGAACTCAGGCGTATCAGCCAACCAGTTGGTTGCCCAATGGCGCAATCGCTTTTGCCGTCGCCATCAAAATCACCCAGCAACAATGCCTGACTCTTGATGGTCACTCGCTGTTCTTGTTGATCAGAACTGCGTCTGACACTCAGTCTCGCCGACGAAGCCGACCAAACGATTAGGTCATCTTTGCCGTCGCCGTCAAAATCAGCCGCCAACGGTGTGTCACCGGCTTGTCCGCCAGCTTGCCCAAAAGATACGTCTTTCAGCATTCCCGTAGCTGCGTCGCGCAACAGCCAGCGGCCTTCGTTGAAGGCTGCGACATCCATCAAACCGTCGCCGTCGAAATCACCGATCACCGGTACGTCACCTGACTGACCGAGATAGATAGCCTGTTCCGTCA
>JANNUY010001053.1:0-4719 GCA_031414155.1 Acidobacteriota bacterium | reverse complement strand
TTCGGCAAGCTAGACGTATTGGTCAACAACGCGGCGGTTTATTACGACCATCCGCTGTTTGATTCGAGCTTTGACGAATGGCGCGAGAACTTTCGTTCGATGTTCGACATCAATCTGTTTGCGGTGAGCGACCTTTGTTATTTCGCAGCGCAGCAAATGAAACAGCAGGGCGGGGGCAAGATCGTCAACGTGTCTTCGCGCGGAGCCTTTCGCGGCGAACCGACGGCTCCGGCTTACGGCGCAAGCAAAGCCGCGTTGAATCAACTGAGCCAGTCGCTCGCGCAATATCTTGCGCCGCACAACATTCGCGTACACGTCGTCGCGCCGGGGTTCGTAGACACCGAGCGCGTCGCTGACAAAGTGGCGGGCGACATAGGGGAGGGAATTCGTAAGCAAAGCCCTTTCAACCGCGTAGCCACGGCGGATGAAGTCGCGCGAACGATTTTGTTTTTAGCTTCTGAAGGAGTTGATTTTCTATCGGGAGGCATCGTGGATATAAACGGTGCTTCTTACTTGCGGTCGTAATCTTGCCCTACTTAAAGGTGTGACATACGATGCGCCGTCTCAACTTACTTCCTGGCAACCTATTCAACCTATTCAACGGGGGACATTGCTCAATGCGCCGAATCGCCTTTGCTTTACTTTTCTTTGCCGCGATAGCTGGGCTTCAGCTTGCTATAAGCCATGCCGACAACTGGCCGCAATGGCGCGGGCCGTTGCTGAACGGCGTCAGCAACGAAAAGAACCTGCCCGTTAAATGGACGACCGAAGAAAACATCACATGGAAATTGCCGATGTCTGATCGCAGCGGCTCGACGCCGATTGTGTGGGACGACACGATCTTTTTGAATGTGGCAGACGGGACGAAGACGGCGGGTACGCTGGCCTTGTGGGCGCTCAATCGCACAACGGGCACAGTGTTGTGGAAGAAGCCGCTGGGCGCGGGCGACAAGATGATGCGCAAGCAAAACATGTCTTCGCCTTCGCCGGTGACAGACGGCAAAACCGTGTGGGCGCTGACCGGGAACGGCATTCTCAAGGCTTTCGATTTCAAAGGCGCTGAACTTTGGTCGCGCGACATTCAACAAGATTACGGCAAGTTCGGTTTGAATTGGGGCTTCGCTTCGTCGCCGCTGCTTTATGATAATTCGCTGTTCCTGCCGGTGCTGCACGGGATGCGCACGGATGATCCTTCTTATTTGCTGCGGCTAGAGGCCAAGACGGGCAAGACGATGTGGAAGCACGAACGGCCTACGCCTGCGATTGTGGAATCGCCCGACGCTTACATCACGCCCGCGCTCTATCGCAACGGCAACAACGTCGAAATCATTTTGAGCGGCGGCGATTGTGTGACCGGGCACGAAGCGGCGACGGGCAAAGAAGTGTGGCGCGCTTATGGCTTGAATCCGCAAAACATCCAATTTAACCGCATCGTGAATTCGCCCGTGGTTGGCGACGGCATGATTTTCGCGGGCAGTCGCGGCAATCCTTACCTTGGCGTGCGTGCGGGTGGACGCGGCGATGTCTCTGCTACGCATGTGGCGTGGACGACGCCCAACGGCCCTGACGTAGCTACGCCGGTGACTGACGGCAAATATGTTTATCTGATTCGTGAAAACGGCACGGTCTATTGCCACGAAGCCAAAACCGGCACGGTGGTTTATGGCCCTGAGCGTTTGAAGGCCGGAACCTATAGCGCGTCTCCGATTTTGGCGGACGGCAAAATTTACGTCACCGACGAAGACGGCATTACGTCGGTGTTTCAGGCGGGACCGAAATTCAACCTGTTAGCTGAAAACGATAACGCGGGTTATTGCCTCAGCACGATTGCCGTGTCAGACGGGCAGCTTTTTTTACGCACCGATAAGTTTTTGTTTTGCATCGGCAAGCGCGTGAAGAAATAAAAGTTTGCCCACGAAGCCACACGAAGCCACACGAAGCCACACGAAGATTGAAATGAATGCTTCGTGGGCGAACTTTTATTCAGCAACGAGCGCCAATAACTTTTTCGGTGCGACCATTCGATAAGCCGCGCGCACATGCGTGGCGATTTCGGCATCCTCGGTTTTATCCAACCGCAAGCCAATCCAACCGAATGGGCCTTGATAAGGTGGAATGAAAAACTTGTCAGGGGCGGCTTCGACCAACATGCCTTGCACGCCCGGCGGCGCGTTCAGCCACAGCGCGATTTCTCCGTCGCCGTGATGATTGTTCACATACATCGCAAACATTTTGCCCGTGCCTACGCGAAAGGTGGGCGAACCCCACGCCTCTTTTTCTATGGCGTCAGGCAGCGCGAGGCAGATGGCGCGAGCGCGTGCGAGAAAAGTTTTGTCATCGGCTTGGGTTTTGAGTGGTTCAGCCAACGGCGCAATCGCAGGTGGCTGATGCGAACCGCTGTCATAAAGTTTGATCTGCGCCGCCGAAGCCGCGTCGCGCCACGTTGCTTCGAGCAAGGCGCGCAAATCGGCGAGTTTCACTTTGGTTAGATTGACCAGCACCGAAGGATAGTTTTCATAATGCTTCGTGATGAAAAAGGCTTGCGGGTCTGACGCCATCAACGGATCGCGGTCGGCGCATTTGACGACCAGCGTCTCGCCGTCTTCGCGCAGCCGCACGAGAAATTTTTTGCGTAAGCGAAAAGCCTGTGTGCCATACGAAGTGCCTTCTTCGACGCCGGGCAGCGCCAGCAAAATTTGGCGCACAGTCTCGAACGTGACCAAATTGATGGAAGATTTTTTCATCTGTTTGAAATCCTTTCTGATGGGGTAGTCGCTTGTAGCACAACCGGCAACTTTTTTTCACGCCACGTGTTTTCAGCCACGGAGGATTGCGCGACAATACACCCCGCACTGACCCAGTGATCTCAACAACAACTTATCGCATTCACGCAAAAAGGAGCATAACTTATGGGAACCCAACTCAAACATCCCGCAGGCAATTTCTGCTGGTTCGAACTCGGTACGAGTGACCAGGCGGGCGCGAAGGAATTCTATACGAAGTATTTCGGCTGGAGCTTCCGCGATAGCCCGTTGCCGCCTGAAATGGGCGGCGTTTATACGACTTGGCTGCTGGGCGACAAAGAGGTGGGCGCGGCTTATCAACTAGGGCCGCAAATGCAAGGTGTGCCTCCGCATTGGCTGACTTACATCGCCGCTGAGAGCGCCGACGACGCTGCCGCGAAAGCCGTTGCGCACGGCGCTACGGCTCTCTGCCCCAGCATGGACGTTATGGAGCATGGGCGCATGGTGATGTTGCAAGACCCGACGGGCGCGACCTTTGGCGTCTGGCAACCCTACAAACATTTGGGCGTAGACCTGTTTGGAGCGGCGGGCACCGTCGGTTGGACTGAATTGGCGACCAGCGATTTGAGAAAAGCCGAAACGTTTTATGCCGACGTGTTCGGCTGGACGATCAAGCAATCGCAAATCCCTGAAATGGAATACACCGAGTTCAGCAACGGAGGCCAACCGCTGGGCGGCATGATGAAACTCATGGCGCAGATGGTAGGCGTGCCTTCGCACTGGGGGATTTATTTTATGGTGGACGATTGCGATGCGATGGCAGCAAAGGCGACCGAGTTGGGAGCGACGGTTTGCGTGCCGCCGCAAGATATTCCTAACACCGGACGCTTCGCGGTCATACAAGACCCGCAAGGCGCGATGTTTATGATTTTCAAAGCAGCGATGTAATCAGGCTCCAGGCAGGCAGAGCGAGTAATGGCTTGCTCTGCCTGCGGTTTGGTAAAAATTGCAAAAAGAGCTTCTTCTCAGCCTCTTGCCATAGAACCTCAGCACGCAAACTTGCGTACTGATAGCCAGCGCGTATGCTTTGCGCGTCGTTTTATTTCGTTACCCAAAACAACTTTCAAGAAGGAGAAGCTATGCGAAAACTTTTACTCGCATTCGCCATGCTTGGCTTGTTCGCATTGCCTGCGGGGGCACAGACGGCAGATGAAATCATCGCCAAATACTTAAAGACCATCGGCGGCGCGACGAAAATCGCCGCCGTTAAATCTATACGGCGTACCGGCAAGCTCACGGGCGGCGGCGGCTTTGAGGCCGTGGTCGTGCAGGAAAACAAACGCGCCGAGTTCGTGCGCGAAGAGTTCACCTTTCAAGGCATGACGGGCGTCAACGCTTTTGATGGCAAGACCGGCTGGAAGATCGAACCGTGGGGCGGCAAGAAAGATGTCGAGACCCTCAGCGAAGAAGAACTCAAAGGCATGATTGAAGATGCTGAGTTTGACGGGCCGTTGGTGAATTACCAACAGAAAGGCCACCAGGTTGAATTCATCGGCAAGGATGAGATTGAAGGTACGGAATGTTTGAAGCTGAAAGTTACGCGCAAGAACGGCGACGTGAGTATTTTCTTTATGGACACCGATTATTTCGTGCCGATCAAAATCGAAACCAAACGCATGGTGCGCGGCGCGGAACAGGAGAGTGAGACTTCGCTCGGCGATTACAAAGAAGTCGCGGGCGTCTATTGGCCCTATTCGTTTGAGAGCGGATTGAAAGGCAGCCCGAACAAGTCACAGATCACCTATGAAAAAATTGAAGTGAACGTGGCATTGGATGACAGCCGCTTTCAAAAGCCAGTTATGAAAGCACAAGGAGGGAAGCAATGAACCAACTTAACCCGATCAATAGTTTGTTCTGGCGGCTGCGGCGCAGTGATGTGCAGAAAGGCTGTACCTTTCCGAGAGGCTCGCAAAAT
>JANNUY010001052.1:0-7425 GCA_031414155.1 Acidobacteriota bacterium | reverse complement strand
CGGCGAATTACAACTTTTATCCTCCGACGAGCGCGCAGGGATTGGCTGCGTGGGATAGTTACGTTCAGGATACCGTCAACCGTTACAAGAACAACATCCACCTCTGGCAAATTTTCACGAACATCGGTGATCCGACGATTGTGCTGGACCTGGCTACGCGCATGGCTCAATACAAGGTGTTGCTGCAACGTGCTTACCCCATTATCAAAAGGATAGACCCTAACGCCGTCGTCGTGACCGCCCCGCTCACCATAGACCAAATCGAAGCCTTAGTGGTGTCAGGGGCTGGCCCTTATTTTGACAAGATCGGTTTTCCGAATTACGCCGAACCCTATACGCCTGAATCGAGCGTGCTTATCTCGCACAACATCAATAAAGTACGCGACATCTCGGCACGCTTCCTTGGCGGCAAGCCTATCATCGTCGTTGAGGGAGGCTGGCCGACGGTGACCGGAGACCCGCGCGGCGTGAGCGAAGACCTTGAGGCGGCCTATTTGATTCGGGCTTATTTGCAACAAGGCGCACTCCCTGATGTTCACGGTGTTTTCTGGACGGCGTTTACTGATCTGGCCGACGGTGGGGTTTATACCAATAACGATTACAACGACAACTTCGGCATGGTGGTGCGCATAGATTCGAGCAAGAAACTGTCTTACGACGCCTATAAAGCCATGACGACTTCGCTTATGGGGGCTTCCTTCGTTCGTTATAACTCGCTGACCACCACCAGCACTCAGGTACTCGAAGACTTTGAGACCTCGACTACCTACTCGCTATTTCAATCGGGTGCTACCGGCGGCTATGCCAAAGATTGCACTACGGCACACGCGGGAGGGTGTTCAGGCAGACTGAACTTTACTTCTTCACCAACCGGAGGTGGCTCAATCTCTGTTGCGCCCAATCCAAACTTCTTTTTGCCGGTGAACGGTTCACCCGCCCGCGTCCGCTTGTGGGCGCGCAAGAATGCCTCTGACCCCGCTCTGCAATTAAGCATTGGGTTTTCAGATGCTTCCAACAATCTCGCCAATGCGTTCTTAGGGGTAGTGGATAGCACCGAGTGGAAAGAATATGTTTACTACCTGGATACGCCGACGGGCGGTTCGGGTATTGGACCGGATAACAACTTTCACCCCACCAAATTTACGGGCATTCTCGTGTCGAATTGGCCGACTCCGAGTTCCCAGACCAGCGGAACAGTTTGGGTAGACGACTTGAGGCTTGAGTCCGGCGCGACGGTTTTCGATATGGAGTTCTCAGGACCTTCCGGGCCAGTGCATGCCCTGTGGTCAATGAACGGCTCGCAAACTGTTTCTCTCCCAACCACGGCACCTGTCGTGACAGCCCGTGACTGGCATAACACGACCAGCAATCTCTTTCCCTCTAACGGACAGGTGACACTGACGGTTGATCATCACCCCATTTTCGTATCGTTCTTGCAACCCACCACGCAAGTGCGAGCGGCTGATTTCGATGGCGACGGAAAAGATGACATCGGCATCTTTCGACCGAGCAATCAATCCTGGTGGATTCTCCAGTCCTCGAAGGGCTTCAGCAATGTTTATGCAGATATTGTGGTGCGCTTTTGGGGAGTGGCAGGCGATATTCCCGTCACAGGTGATTTCGATGGAGACGGTAAGTCTGACTTCGGCGTTTTTCGATCCTCAAACGCAACTTGGTGGATTCTTCAATCAAGCAGGAACTATAGCGGAGCCGGAGCCGATATTTTGTTTAAGTCGTGGCATGCAGTCGGTGATGTCCCGGTCGTGGGTGATTTTGACAATGACGGCAAGGCGGATTTCGGTACCTTTAACCCCAGCAATCAGGGTTGGTATGTACTCACGTCAGCAAGTAACTATAACCCCGCGCTGGCTATCGTTAAGTTCTGGGGAACTCAGGGAGATCAGCCCATCGCTGGCGATTTCGATAAGGATGGCAAAACTGACATCGGCATCTTTAGACCCACTGACCGGTCGTGGTGGATACTTCAATCGTCAAAAGGCTACAGCGCCAGTCTGGCTAACGTCCTGATTAAATTCTGGGGCGCTACGGGTGACCAGCCGGTGGTGGGAGATTTCGATGGTGATTTTCAAGCCGACATTGGCGTATTTCGCCCTGCTGACCGGTCGTGGTGGGTGCTTCAGTCATCCCAAATGTATAGCCCCGCGGCGGGCAACATCCTTTACAAACAATGGGGCGCGCCCTTGGATTCCCCCATCATTGGTTACTTTGATACGGACGTGCCTATTCGGAAAGCCGACATCGGAGTGTTCCGCCCGTCAGATGGAACGTGGTGGATCACGTTATCAACCAATGGATATAGCTCAAGCCTTGCGAACATCCTTTACCGAGGTTGGGGCGTAGTCGGCGATACGCCGCTGGCTGGGCCGATTCGATAACCAGTCTGAAGGCTGTGCGTAATCCATAAAATAGCCAAGCCTGCGGTTTGCACTTACGCAAACCGCAGGCCTTACGCCAGCAGATTGGTCAGCACTTTGCCGTGAACATCGGTCAGCCTGAAATCGCGGCCTTGCGAGCGATAAGTCAGTTTGGTGTGGTCAATCCCTAAACAATGCAAAATGGTCGCGTTGAGGTCATGCACTTCGACGGGGTCGCGCACGATGTTGTAGCTGAAATCGTCCGTCTCGCCGATGGTCAGGCCGGGCTTGATGCCTCCGCCTGCGAGCCAGATCGTGTAACAGCGCGGATGATGATCGCGGCCATAGTTATCCGCCGTCAGCTTGCCTTGCGAATAAACCGTACGCCCAAATTCGCCGCCCCAAATGACCAGCGTGTCTTCGAGCATGCCGCGTTCTTTGAGGTCTTCGATCAACGCGGCGGTGGGTTGATCGGTGTCGCGCGCCTGATTCGTAATCTGTTTCGGGCAGTTGTTGTGCTGATCCCAACCGCGATGAAAGAGTTGAATAAAGCGCACGCCGCGCTCAGCCAGCCGCCGTGCGAGGATGCAATTCGCCGCAAAAGTGCCGGGCTTGCGCGCGTCGGGGCCGTAGCGCTCAAAGGTGCGCTCAGGCTCTTTCGACATATCGGTCAACTCAGGCACGGACGATTGCATTCGATAAGCCATTTCGTATTGCGCTACGCGCGCCGTGATTTCAGGGTCGCCCGTGGCTTCAGCGTTTTGCTGATTCAACTTGGCGAGGTCATCCAGAAAGCGGCGGCGTACCTTGTCATTCACACCTTCAGGGTTTGACAGATACCACACGGGATCAGGGCCGCTTTGAAATTTCACGCCTTGGTATTGCGAAGGCAGAAAGCCGCTGCCCCACAGTCGGTCATACAACGGCTGATCGCCTGTGTTGCCTGTGCCCAGCGAAACCATCACCACAAACGCGGGCAGGTCTTTGTTCTCGCTGCCCAAGCCATAAGACAACCACGCCCCCATGCTCGGACGCCCCGCCAACTGAAAGCCCGTCAACGAAAACGTAATCGCCGGATCGTGATTGATCTGTTCGGTGAACATGGACTTGATGAAACTCACGTCGTCAACGATGCGCGACGTATGCGGCAACAATTCGCTCAAGGTCGCGCCTGACTTGCCGTGTTGCGCGAACTTGAACAGCGAAGGCGCAGTCGGAAAGCTCGACTGAAACGCCGTCATCCCGGTCAGCCGCTGTCCTTTGCGAATCGAATCGGGCAGGTTCTGTCCGCGATATTTTTCGAGTTGCGGCTTGGGGTCGAACAACTCCAGTTGCGAAGGCGCGCCGGATTGAAAGAGATAAATCACACGCTTGGCCTTAGCCGAGTGCGGAATGATTGATCCAGTGACGCTTTCGTTGAGTAAGGTGGCAAGTGCGGCGCTGCCCAAAGTGCAATGGTTCAGGAAGGCTCGACGGGTGATTTGCGATTGTAGTTCATTAAACGGGTTCATAAGTTTACACTGCGGAGCATTTTCTATGACTTGGTGTCTGCCGTAAATTGTGTGCGGCGTTTTTGCGTTTTATTTCTGGAGACAGCGATGCTGAAAATTACCTTGCAGGCCACGACCATAACTTTTTCCGTACGCGTGCAACCGCGCGCTTCGCAAAGCGCTGTCGCGGGCTTGCACGACGACGCGCTAAAAGTTCGCCTCGCCGCGCCACCCGTAGACGGTGCGGCCAACGAAGAACTCATTAAACTGTTTGCCAGATTACTCGACGTGGCGCGCGCCGACGTAGAAATTCGTAGCGGCGCGAATTCAAGGCAAAAAGTGGTACGCATTTATCACCCCAATCCCACCGAAGCCGAACAGGCTTTGCTGGCCCTGTTGGATGAATAGTTCGACGAATAAAATCTTTATGCCTGAACAACAATGGCTCAAACAAAATTGGGATGCTGCGCTGTATGAAAAGAGCCACGGCTTCGTGTTTGGCTACGGACAAGGCTTGGTCGAGTTGCTTGCGCCGCGCGCGGGCGAAACGATTCTTGATTTAGGCTGCGGCACGGGACAACTAACCAACCAAATCGCGCAAAGCGGCGCGCGCGTCATCGGATTGGATCATTCCGAATCCATGCTTGAGACCGCACGAAAAAATTATCCTGACCTGACGT
Source organism: Acidobacteriota bacterium (assembly GCA_031414155.1). Classification (GTDB taxonomy): domain Bacteria; phylum Acidobacteriota; class Blastocatellia; order RBC074; family RBC074; genus JACPYM01. The sequence goes on along the minus strand of JANNUY010001052.1, from coordinate 2,880 downwards.
TTATGCAGGGCAACGCTGCGAACTTTGCGCCGCCCGCAACCTGTGACGCGGTATTCTCAAACGCCGTCTTGCATTGGGTGATTGAAGCCGAAGCCGCTGCCCAATGTATCGCCGCCGCGCTCAAACCGGGCGGACGCTTTGTCGCCGAGTTTGGCGGACACGGCAACGTGTCGAACATCATCGAAGCCACGCAAATGGTCTTGCGCAAATACACCGGCCACGAAGTCGCGCACGGTTGGTATTACCCTTCGATTGGCGAATACAGCACGTTGCTCGAAAGTTGCGGATTGGAAGTGCAACAGGCTTGGCTGTTTGATCGCCCCACGCCACTCGAAGGCGAAGCAGGTATGCGCAACTGGCTGACCATGTTCGCTGAACGCATGTTTGTCGAACTCAATGCCGCGCAAAAAGCAGAAGCCTTGACCGAGATTGACCTGTATCTGCGCGAAAGCAATTACGACAGCGGGCAGTGGTTCGCCGACTATCGCCGCTTGCGGGTGGTGGCAATCAAGCCATAAGACGATTTTTGTTCAAAATCGTAGCAGCGACATTTGAGGGTTTCGGATGCCTGCAAATAAGTCCTTTTAATAGGTGCATTTACCCATCGCAGAGAAAAGGCACTTGATTACACAACTATTACACTCAGTCTTCCTACTGCTGTGGCAAGATACTTTCGCATCCACTGCAAAGGTCTTAGTCAATCCTGACGACGCTTCATCAACCTACCCCGCAGCGCCAAAGCATTCGCGCTGTTGTTGAAGCCAGTGGCTCTTTACATCCTTTCTTTCAAATTTTTTTACGATTAGTCAACGAGGTGTTTATGTCGCAAACAGCACAAGCCCAGAGTCCGTTAAAAACCGGTGCGTGGCGCGAATTGGTCAAGCCCTATGCTTCGCCCGATATGAAACGTAGCCTGTGGCAGATTGCCAATTCGGTCGTTCCGTTTTTGGCGGGCTATTACTTGATGTATCTGAGCCTGCCTTATTCTTATTGGCTGACGTTGGCGTTGGCGTTGCCGACGACGGGTTTTGCCGTGCGCACCTTCATCATCATGCATGATTGCGGACACGGTTCGTTTTTCAAAAATCCCAAGTGGAATCATTTCGTCGGGACGATTTGCGGCATCTTGACGAATACGCCTTATTTTCAATGGACGCGCGAACACGCGATTCATCACGCGAGTTCAGGCGACCTGGATCGGCGCGGCGTCGGCGACGTAAAAACCTTGACGGTGACGGAATATCTCGCGCTCTCAAAATTACAGCGGTTCGCTTATCGGTTATATCGCAATCCGCTCGTCACGTTCGGCATTGGCCCGCATTACATCTTTCTTTGGTGTACTCGTTTCGTCAGCCCGACTTCAGGGCGGCGCGAACGTCGCGGCGTTTATCTGGCGAACGTCGTGCTTTTTTCGTTGTGGGGACTGGCGATTTGGGCCGTAGGGTTGAAAACCTTTTTGCTGATCTGGGCACCCGTGCAAATCATGACCGGCGGCTGGGGCGTGTGGCTGTTTTATGTGCAGCACCAATATGAAGACACCTATTGGCAGCGCAAGCCCGAATGGGAATACGCGACGGCGGCGTTGATGGGCAGTTCTTATTACCAGCTGCCGCTTTTGTTGCAATGGTTTTCAGGCAACATCGGCTTTCACCACATTCACCACATGGCCCCGAAGATTCCGAATTACAAACTCGAAGCCTGCCACGAAGCGACGCCGCTTTTTCAAACCGCGCCGACGCTTACTTTGTGGAGCAGCCTGCGTTGCGCCAACCTGAAACTGTGGGACGAAGCCGAACAGCGCATGATTACCTTCGGCGAGTTGAAACACTGTCAGCAGCCGGTTGAATTGATTGCGGAAGAAGAAGCGCCCAGCGCCGCTTAAACGCGCAAGACAACTCGATTGCCAAAAGGCCGCAGCGACACCTGGTTGCTGCGGCCTTTGATTTTTTACGGACCGCTCCAGCGCGCTTGACCGTATCGCCGCACCTGCCGTATTACTGCGCCGCGTAAGTTACACGTCAAATTCAACACCCCGGCAAGCCGGATAGCTTGCTGCATCTTGCTTGCTATGTCTGACCATCCCCCAACTCAGCGCGATCTCTTTCTGAGCTACAACCGCAACGACAGCGAAGCCGTGCTGCGCGTGTGGGAACTGCTGCGCACGCGTTCGCTCACGACTTTTCTTGACCGCAACGACTTGACGCCGGGGCTGCCGTGGCAAGTCGAATTAGAACGCGCCATCGCCCAAGCCCGCGCCGTAGCCGTTTTCATTGGCAGCGCAGGCATCGGCGCGTGGCAACGTCCCGAAAAAGAATTGGCGCTGAATCGCCAGATGGATGCCGAACGCGAAGGGAAACGCTTCCCGGTCATTCCGGTCTTGCTGCCCGACGCCGACGCCGACAAGGTCACGGGCTTTCTGACGCGCAACACATGGATTGATCTGCGCGGTGGATTGGACAACGCCGAAGCCGCCGCCAAACTGGACGCCCTCGCGCGCGCCGTAACAGGCGAAGCGTCCATCACGTCCACCACGCCCGCACCCGCACCACTCTGCCCCTATCGCGGACTGGAACCCTTTCACGAAGACGACGCGCCGCTCTTTTTCGGGCGCGACCAGTTTGCCGAGACCCTGTTGCAAAAGGTCAAAAAGCAGCCCTTCATCGCCGTCGTAGGCCCCTTGGGCAGCGGCAAATCCTCCGTCGTCCAGCCGGTCTGCTGCCCCGTTTGCAGAGCGAAGGATGGCCCATCAGTTCTGGGAAGCCGTCATCTTTGCTACTTCATTGACGGCCAGCAAAACGCAGGCGTAGAGTGCGCCCGTTGGCAGCTTTCTTCAGGGGTTGAGTTCAGTCTTTGCACCAATCGCCCTGCTGAAAGCCGACC
>JANNUY010001051.1:0-1159 GCA_031414155.1 Acidobacteriota bacterium | reverse complement strand
GATTCCTTGTGCGCTCGCCCATTGCCGCAAGGCTTGCAACTCGCTCACCGCCGCTGCGCTGTCGCCCGCGCGCAACAACGCATCGCCCAACGCCAACCGCGCTTTGAGTTCGGTCCGCGCGTCTAACTTTTGATCGGGTTTTTGCTTGAGTCCGTTGCGGTAATACAGGACGCGCTCGGCGTCTTTGCTGGGGTCGGTGCGAAAGTCCTGCGCGCGAAAAATTTCAAGCAGGCGTTCGCCCATGCGTTTCGTTGACGGCGCTTGATAAGGCTTGGGCGATTGCGCCGTTGTTGCTATCGCAATGACTGCAATTAGAAAGCTGCCAAGTTTTACCTGCTGTCCCAAAAGCATCTTTAAGTCTTTGCTGCGCGCCATTGCCGCGCTTGCCTTCGCGGCTCTGCCGCAGTGATGTGCGGAAAGGCTATGCCTTTCCGTGAGAACGCCTCTTTACTTTTGGGGCTACGCCCCCAACGTCGTGGCGAAGGGCCAGATTCAAAATCAATGCGCTCAGTTTGAGTGACCATCGGGGGCGTAGCCCCAAAACCATATCAACGCCTGCCGGAAAGGCGCAGCCTTTCCGCACATCACTGCGGCAGAGCCGCCAGAAAAAGGCGATCACGTTGAGCAGAATAAAAATCCGACAGTTTGTATCCGCCGCTTGCTCATCATTCGATTTCTGATGGTGTTTTCTGACAAAATGAAAAACGCGATGAAAATCACCATTATCCATCAAGCGTTTAGAGTTTCGTCTTCAGGCGGTCACGGCAGTTTAATTAGCCCCACCACAAAGCTCGTTAAAAAGCCGCAGCCACCTGAAGGCGAAACGCTAAACACCCGCGTTCGGCAATCGGTATTGATCGGAATCGTTTTATGCTACTTGGCATTCAGCACCTTCGCGCAACCCGTTGATCTCAACGGACGCGCCGTCAATCCGTTTGAACCCATCCGCCACAAGGCCGTCGTACTGTTTTTCCTGCGCACCGATTGCCCCATCTCGAATCGTTACGCGCCGGAATTGTTGCGCTTGCAACGGCAGTTCAAAGGCATTCGCTTTTGGTTGATCTATCCCAACGACGAAGCGGCGGCGATTGAACAGCACGTTAAAGAATATGGTTATGATCGCGCCGCTGCGTTGCGCGACTCGCAACACACGCTGGTC
>JANNUY010001050.1:0-2223 GCA_031414155.1 Acidobacteriota bacterium | reverse complement strand
CGTCGCTTCAATAGCGAACTTTGAACCCGAAGGAAGCTACGCCGAAAGCGCAACCTTGGCGAGGTTGCGCCACCGTCGCCACGCGGGCTGTTTCCTTCACAGGCTATGCAAAAAAATGACACACACTCCCTTTCGACCCTTCTCTCGTATTGCCGCTGAAGATGCATTATCCTGAAGTCCCAATGAATATCGGCGTCTGCCGTCATCAAATCGAGGCCCGATAAGTTTTCAATGAATCAGGAACTGTCAGCGAATATGAATCTGTCGCATTACCGCATCGTCTCCAAAATCGGCGCGGGTGGCATGGGCGAAGTCTATCTTGCCACCGACACGCGGCTTGATCGCCAGGTCGCGCTCAAAGTCTTGCCCGCTGAATCCACTCAGGATGCTGACCGCGTGCGGCGTTTTATGCAGGAAGCCAAAGCCGCTTCGGCACTCAATCATCCCAACATCATTAGCGTTTACGACATTGGCGAAAGCGACGCCGGACGTTTCATCGTGATGGAACTGGTGTCAGGCCGTACGCTGCGTGAGGTCATTGCGGCAGACAATTCGCTTGAGACGTTTTTGCCCCTCAGCTCGCAGATGGCGAAGGCGTTGAGCGCCGCGCATGCCGCAGGCATTACGCATCGTGACATCAAGCCTGACAACATCATGGTACGCGATGATGGTTACGTGAAGGTGTTGGATTTCGGCCTCGCGCGTTTGCGGCCTGCGACGGAAAGCGATTCCGAAGCGGCTACGCTGGCGCAACAAACCACGCCGGGCACAGTGATGGGAACGGTCGCGTATATGTCGCCCGAACAGGCGCGCGGCGAGAGCGTCAGCCATCCATCCGATGTGTTTGCGCTCGGCATTGTGCTGTATGAACTGGCGACCGGGCGGCATCCGTTCAAGGCCGAAACGCTGGTTGGATATTTGCACGCGATCACCTTGCAAACGCCTGCACCGCCGCAGCAATGGCAACCGAAGCTGCCTGCTGCTTTGAATGACTTGATTTTGCGGATGCTTAACAAAGAAGCCAGCCAGCGTCCGACGGCTAGCGAAATCGTGCAGGCTCTGACAGAGGTAGAAAACCAACGCCATTCATCTGGCAACGAACCGGTTGAAGCTCAAACCGTGATCTTGCCGCAGGCCACTGCCACCGCGCTGGCAGCATTGGCGACCGCTGCTGCCAGCGCGCAACCCACTTCGCCTGACCATCCGAAACCAAAGCAGTGGTGGCTTGCGGCAGGCTTGAGTTTGCTGCTCGCCGTCGGTGGATATTTCGGCTAGGGTTACTTCACTGCGACCAAACAAATCGAATCCATCGCGGTGATGCCTTTTGAAAATAGAAGCGGCAATGCGGATTCCGAATATCTTTCCGATGGCCTGGCGGAATCGTTGATTTATCGTCTTTCACAACTTCCCGATTTGAGAGTCAGCCCGACGAGTTCGGTCTTTCGTTACAAAGGTAAGGAAACCGATCCGCAGGTTATCGCCAAAGAATTGGGAGTTGATTCGGTGATGACGGGACGCATCACGCAACGCGGCGACAATCTGACCATCAGCGTCAATTTGGTGGATACGCGAAACGGCAAATCGCTGTGGGGCGAGCAGTATGAACGCAAGATGTCGGAACTGATGGCGACGCAACGCGAGATTGCCGCTGAGATCACGAATAGTCTGAAATTGAAATTGTCGGGCGAAGGCGAGCAGAAGTTAGCAAAGAGATACACCAATAACGACCAAGCCTATCAACTTTATTTAAAAGGTCGTTTCCACTTTGCCAAACGGACGAAAGACGACATTCTGAAAGGCATTGATTATTTCCAGCAAGCGATCAAATTCGACCCGAACTTTGCGTTGGCGTTTGCCGCAATTGCCGAGTCAAATAACTCGTTGGGGAAAAATGCAGACCTCCCGCCTAAAGAGGTGCTTCCACAAGCTAAGGCGGCGGCAATACGAGCCTTAGAAATTGACCCGACACTTGCCGAAGCACACGGAGCTTTGGCTGATTCACTTGCCATTTACGATTGGAACTGGGCGGAGTCCGAACGTGAATATGGAAAGGCACTTCAACTCGATTCGAATGTTTCATACATACATCTTACTCGCGGCGTTAGTTACCTGGTGCCCCTGGGAAAACGGGACGAGGCGGTTGCGGAATTGAAGAGAGCAGTTGAACTTGATGCCCTCTCGCTGATTTCTAATGCGATTTTTGGCCTCAGCTACCTATATGCC
>JANNUY010001049.1:0-9704 GCA_031414155.1 Acidobacteriota bacterium | reverse complement strand
ATCGCGTAACATTAATCATTAATTCAGAGGAACCATGCAAAACCTGCTGCCGCTTCGTCTTGGCACTTTTTATTCAGTTGCGGTTATCGTCGCCTTCGCCTTCATCCTCTCAGCCTGTCAAACCGAACAAGTACCGCCAACGAATAACAACAGTCATCAACATAGCTCAGGGGCGACGAATGCGACTGCGCCCTCGGATGCTGTGAATAGCTCAATTGCCGTAGCGATAAACTCACAAGCGGCCCCCAGCGAAGCACCAGCAGGAATGGCGTATATCCCCGGCGGTACGTTTTGGATGGGCTGCCTTGATTGCAACATGCCTGACGCCTTGCCGCAGCACGCCGTGACCTTAGACGCTTTCTGGATGGATAAAACCCCTGTCACCAATGCTGAGTTTGAGAAGTTCGTCAAAGCAACCGGCTATAAAACCGTAGCCGAAATTGCGCCGAGCGCCGCCGAATTCCCCGATGCACCCAAAGATATGCTCGTCGCCGGTTCAGCCTGTTTCACGCCACCTGCGCAACACATCTCGTTAGACAATCCGCTGGCGTGGTGGGAATACCGCAAAGGCGCAAGCTGGCGCGCACCCGAAGGCCCCGGCAGTTCGATCAAAGGCCGCGAAGATCACCCCGTTGTCCACATCGCTTTCACCGACGCCGAAGCCTACGCCAAATGGGCGGATAAGCGTTTGCCCACCGAAGCCGAATACGAATTCGCCGCACGCGGCAAACTGGATCGCAATAAATACGCCTGGGGCAACGAACTCAAACCCGGCGGCAAGTGGATGTCGAACATCTTTCAAGGCGAATTCCCCCAGCGCGACTTGGCCGAAGACGGTTATCGCCGCACCTCGCCCGTCACCGCCTTTCCCCCCAATGGATACGGTCTTTACGATTTAGGCGGCAACGTCTGGCAATGGTGTTCAGATTGGTATCGTCCCGATTATTACGAATCACTCGCGGGCAAAAGCAGCGTCACACGCAACCCGCACGGCCCCTCAGACAGCCTCGACCCGCAAGAGCCTGGCATCAACAAACGAGTGCAACGCGGTGGTTCGTTTTTGTGCAGCGACCAATACTGCGAACGCTATCTCGCGGGCAGCCGCGGCAAAGGCGCAACCGACAGTGGCAGTTCAAACGTAGGGTTTCGCTGCGTGAAATCTCAATAGGCCCATGTTGATGGTATTGCGTTAATCAACCTGTGCGCCCTATCTTCTGCGCACTCGATAGAATTTGCCTTACTTCAAGGAGACCACGAATGCCCAAGATAAATGAACCCGCTCGCACTGAGACGACGTTTCGTCCCTTCATTGCCGACCGCACCAACTTGCCTGAATTAACCATCTTGCCGCTGATTGCGGGTACGCTGCTGGGCATCGTCTTCGGCGCTTCATCGTTATATCTCGTGCTGAAAACCGGGCTGACGGTCAGTGCTTCGATTCCCGTCGCGGTGATTTCGATTACGCTGTTTCGGCTGCTGTCGAAATTCGGCTTGCGCAACGCCTCGATTCTGGAAAACAACATCGTGCAAACCGCTGGCTCAGCGGGTGAGTCCATCGCGTTCGGTTTCGGCGCGACGATGCCCGCGATCATGATTTTGGGTTTCAACCTCGAATTGATGAACGTCATGTTGGTCGGCGTCTTGGGCGGCTTGCTCGGCATTCTGATGATGATTCCGTTGCGCCGCGCGTTGATCGTGCAACAACACGGCATTTTGAAATACCCCGAAGGCACAGCTTGCGCCGAAGTCTTGAAAGCCGGAGCGGACGACGCTTCGCTTGCCGAAGCTGAAGCCAATGGCACGGCCAGCATCAGCGAAACCAAAATCGGCGCGCGAACGATTTTCACCGGCTTTGGCATCGGGCTGATTTATAAATCGCTGATGTCGGCTTTCAAGCTGTGGAAGGAAGTGCCTGAGCGAGTTTTCGGTGCGCCGTTCAAAGGCGGTTCGATCTCGGCGGAAATTTCGCCTGAGTTGTTGGGTGTCGGATACATTATCGGGCCGTATATTTCGGGCTTGATGGTCGGCGGCGGCGTACTGGCTTATCTAGTACTCATTCCCGCCATCAAATTTTTCGGCGATGCGTTAAGCGCGCCGCTTGCGCCCGCTATGACGCTCATCAGCGAAATGTCGCCGGACGAAGTGCGTAGTGCTTATGTTTTGTATATCGGCGCGGGTTCGGTCGCCGCCGCAGGCATCATCAGCGTGATTCGTTCGTTGCCGATGATTATCAGCAGCCTCAGAAGCAGCTTGCGTGATTTGCGCGGAGCGCAAACCGGCTCAACTGAAAACCTGCCGCGCACCGAGCAAGACGTGCCCATCAAATGGGTCGTCATCGGCATCGTCGCGTTGATGGTGATGATCATGGCTTTTCGCAGCCTACACATGAATTTTCTCGGCGCGTTGTTGATCGTGTTGTTCGGCTTTCTCTTCGTCACAGTTTCTTCGCGCCTCACGGGCGAAGTCGGTTCGTCATCCAATCCGATTTCGGGGATGACTTATGCGACGCTGTTGCTTACGTGTTTGATCTTTCTGGTCGTCGGCTGGACGGCTCCGGCTTATTACGTCACGGCGTTGTCGGTTGGCGCGATTGTTTGCATCGCGGCTTCGAACGGCGGCACGACTTCGCAGGATTTGAAGACGGGCTATCTCATCGGCGCTACGCCACGGCATCAGCAGTTGGCGATTTTGATTGGTTCGCTGGCGTCGGCGTTGGTGTTGGGGCCGATACTATTGCGCCTTAACGACACCGGCACGGTTTACGTTCCGCAACCGCCTGCCGCTGAGTTACGCGCGAACGTTTCAACATTGCACGAACGCGCCGCGCTCACCGGCCCGCAAGCGCGCACCGACGCGAACAGTTATCTTGTGTGGCAGCACACCGATGAAAACGGCGAAGCGAAAAAATACCTCGTCAACGAACAAGGCACACCGGTCTATCTCGTAGACCCCGGCATCAACGGCACCGCCGATAAACGCCCCGACGGTTCGTCGGTGCCGAAATTCGACGCCCCGAAAGCGGTGCTGGTGTCATACATCATCAAAGGCATTTTGAATCACAAGCTGCCGTGGGCATTGGTGTTGATTGGCGTGATGATTACGCTGACGCTCGAATGTGCCGCCGTGCCTTCGCTCGCCTTTGCCGTAGGCGTTTATCTGCCGCTCTCAACTTCTTCGCCAATCTTTATTGGCGGAATGATTCGCTGGCTTGTAGATGTTTGGCTGCGGAAGAAATACGCCGCACGCAAAATGACTGAAGAAGAATTCGTTGCCGAAACCGACAAAAGCCCCGGTGTGTTGATGGCGTCGGGTTACATCGCGGGCGGAGCCATCGCGGGCATTATCATCGCCTTTCTTGCCGGAGTGCTGACCGACACCAACGTCAAAATCGAACAATGGGCCAACGCGAGCAATCCATTTTTTAGCGGAGCCAATGCGAATATGCTTTCGCTGCTGCCTTTCGTCGTGCTGGTCGTGTTGCTTTATCTGACCGGACGCGAAAAGATTTTGGCAGGGAAGAGTTAACTGAAGATTGCTTTGGTCCCGTGTCTTACTGAAGTATCCTTTTCACAGTAAATCAACCAATCAGGCAGTGAGTGATGTAACTCTCTGAGGAATCGAAAGATGACCAATCAAAACTTGAGCTACGAAGAAAAAGACCAAGCCTTGAGCGTGAGCCGCCGCTGGTTTATGCAAGAGTGCGGCATCGGCATGGGCGCACTTGCGATGAACGCACTCTTGGCGCAAGACGGATATGCGAGCAACTCGCAATCGAATAATCCGCTTGCGCCGAAAAAGCCGCACTTCGCGCCTAAAGCCAAGAACATAATTTATCTTTTTATGGGCGGTGCGCCGAGCCATTTGGAGATGTTCGATTACAAACCTGAACTCGCCAAGTTTAACGGTACGTTGCCGCCGCCTGAGTTGCTAAAAGGCTATCGCGCGGCGTTCATCAATCCGAATTCAACGCTGTTGGGACCGAAGTTCAAGTTCGCCAAGTATGGCAAGAGCGGCGCTGAGTTGTCTGAGTTATTGCCGCATACGGCGACGATTGCGGATGACATCACGATCATCAAGTCAATGGTGACGGATGCGTTCAACCACGCGCCCGCGCAGTTGATGATGTATACCGGTTCGATGATTTTCGGGCGTCCGAGCTTCGGTTCGTGGGCGACTTATGGCTTGGGCAGCGAGTCGCAAGACCTTCCCGCCTTTGTCGTATTCACGACTGGCAAAAAAGGGCCGAGCGCGGGCAACAGTTGCTGGGGCACGGGCTTTTTGCCTACGGTTTATCAAGGCGTGCAGTTCCGTTCGAGCGGCGATCCGGTGCTTTATCTATCGAATCCGCGCGGCGTAGACGATATGCTGCAAAAAGATTCGCTGACAACGTTGCGCAAGCTGAATGAGTTGCGGCTGGACGCGACGGGCGACCCTGAAATTGCTACGCGCATCAACTCGTATGAGATGGCGTTTCGCATGCAAAAGGCTGCGCCTGAAGCGATGGATTTGACGAAGGAGCCGAAAAACATTCTGGAAATGTACGGCGCGGAACCGGGCAAGTCGTCGTTTGCGAACAATGCACTGCTGGCGCGGCGTTTGGTCGAACGTGGCGTACGGTTTGTTCAGTTGCATCACGAGTCGTGGGATCAACACGGTTCGCTGGTGCGAGACATAAAGCAAAATTGTTTGGACACCGATCAGGCTTGTGCGGCGTTGATTAAGGATTTGAAACAGCGCGGGATGCTTGACGATACGCTGGTGATTTTTGGCGGCGAGTTCGGACGCACCCCGATGGTGCAAGGCGGCGATGATGGACGCGATCATCATCCGAATGCGTTCACGATGTGGTTGGCGGGCGGCGGGATGAAACGCGGCCTGACGATTGGCAAGACCGATGATTTGGGTTTCAACGTCGTCAAAGATCGCGTTCATGTGCATGATTTGCACGCGACGATCTTGCATCTGTTGGGCTTCGATCACGAAAAGTTGACCTATCGTTTTCAGGGACGCGACTTCAGGCTAACCGACGTACACGGCGTGGTCGTGGACAAAATTTTGGCCTGACGTGATTTTCCTGTTGACGGAATCTCAATTTAGAAATAGTCTAATTAGCGAAATGACGAGATTGGCAAGTCACAAAGTGGAATCGTTGGTGCAAATGCGGGGTCTGAAAATGACGCCGCAGCGTCGGGCGATTGTCGAATCTCTGCAAACGGCGAAAAATCACCCAACGGCTGACGAAGTGATGACGGCGGTCAATCGCCGCTTCCCGATGACTTCGCGGGCGACGGTTTACAACACGTTGAACTGGCTGAAAGAAAACGGGATGGTTAAGGAAGTGTTTGAGGGCGGCATAGTCCATTTCGACCCGCACACCGCTGCGCATCATCATTTCGTTTGCAACCACTGTGGCAAGGTCGAAGACGTGGATTGTTCAGCAATCAACGAAATCAAGCTGTGTTCGTCGCCTGACAATCAACAGGTCGAGACGATGGAAGTGACGCTGCGCGGGCTTTGTGCCGCGTGCCAAAAGTCGAAGTAAAGCAATTCATTCGCAAGCCTGAACGCAACTGCCAAAGCGGTTGCGTTTTTCTTGCGGCAGTAATTTAGACTAAATCTAAAAACAGATAATTTCTAACAGGAGAAAATTCAAAATGTTGACCATTGGTGACAAGTTTCCCGCTTTCAAATTGACCAGCGTCGTGAGCGTCGAGAAAGGCAAAGAGTTTCAAGACATCACTGACGAAAGTTATAAAGGTAAATGGCAGATCGTGTTTTTCTGGCCGATGGATTTCACGTTCATCTGTCCGACTGAGATTGCCGAATTCGGCAAGAAGAACCGCGATTTCGCCGACCGCGACGCGCAAGTGTTGGGCGTCAGCACCGATACGCACTTCGTACATCTGGCGTGGCGCAATAATCACGCCGATCTCAAAGACTTGCCTTATCCAATGTTGGCCGACACCAAGCGCGAACTCTCGACGGCGCTCGGCATCCTGCACAAAGAGGCAGGTGTGGCGCTGCGGGCTACGTTTATCGTAGACCCCGAAGGCATCATCCGCTGGGTGAGCGTCAACGACCTTTCTGCCGGTCGCAACGTCACCGAAGTCGTACGCACGCTCGACGCGTTGCAATCAGACGAACTGTGTCCGTGCAACTGGGTTAAAGGCGAAAAGACTTTGGGCGCAGCCGCGTAACTGCAAAGTGGTAGCGCGGGTTACTAACCCGCGCTACCAAGAATGAAAGAGGAAGAAGAAATGAACCACATCGAAAATATACGCGAACAATTACCCGAAGCGGCGAAAGACATCCGCTTGAACCTGCAAACCGTATTTCACTCAACAGTCTTAACTCCCGCGCAAATTTGGGGCGTCGCCGTTGCATCCGCCATCGCCTCGCGCAACGAATTGTTAGCGAAAGCAGTTTTGAACGACGCACAAACGCAAGTCGAAGCCAACGTCATCGAAGACGCCAAGGCGGCGGCCATCTTGATGGGAATGAACAATGTCTATTACCGCTTTCGTCACATGGTCGGAAAAGAAGGCTACCACACGAAACCGGCGCGCTTGCGCATGAACTGGATCGCCAAACCGCTGGCGAGCAAGGCTGACTTTGAATTGTTCTCGCTGGCGGTCAGCGCGATCAACGGTTGCGAAATGTGCATCCGCTCGCACGAACAAGTCATCGTTGACCATGGGTTGAGCGACGAACAGGTACACGATGCCGTGCGCATTGCGGCTACGATTCAGGCCGCGGCAGTGGCGCTCGAAGTCGCGGCGTTGCAAGGTATGCAAACCCTTTCGGCGACTGCTTAAACAAATCCGATTGGGTTCTCGCCACCCAAAAGCACCGTGGCTTCTGTGCTTTTTGGTGGCGAAGACCCTCCGGCATCACCAAGCATCATCGAAATTCCAATTATAGGAGGAAGAAATGCTACCTATCAAAGGATTATACGAAGTCGCTATCAAAGTTCGCGATCTATCAGTCGCCGAGCCGTTTTACCGAAATGTTCTGGGTTTGACTGAAGGGTTACGCGATGACGCGCGCAAGTGGTTGTTTTTGCGCGCAGGCGGAAGTGCGGGAATGTTTGTATTGCAGGAAGACAAAGGCGAATGGCCGAAACAGCATTTCGCTTTTACCGTCCAGGACAAAGACCTCGAATCGGCAAAAGCCTTGCTCGAAGCCCACGGCGTCGCCACCGAAGGCCCCGTGTTGCACGAGTGGATGCCCGCGCGGTCGCTGTATTTCTCTGACCCGGATGGTAACGACCTGGAGCTTTGCGCTCCCTTACAAGATCCTTGAAGTGGATGAAAAAAGAATAATTTTGCGAGCCTATTACAATTTTTCGTTCGTCAGTGTAAATAGCCACGTGCTGAATCCTGGTTGGCGAGACTGGGAATAAAGCCGCTGGTAAACACATTTAGCAAATATAGATTGAGCAAGGAGGAGGAAGAATTATGAGAATTAGAGACATGAACGATGTACAGCAAGTGATGAACCGTTATCCCGAAGACATGAAAGAGAAAATCACTTTTCGGGTGAAGCGTTATCTCAAGGCTTGCACGAAACTGGGCGTACCGCTCGACCCGATGGTGCGCGTCTGGCAAGAAGCCATCGAAACCATCGAAGTCGAAGAAAAAATGCGGGCTGATGAAGGTGACAACTGGCCGCGTTTTGAAGCGATTCGCAGCTATGAGGTTTACACCAGTCCCGTTGACCTGAAGTTTTAGCCTTTCAAAAGCCCCGTGTCAGCCGAGCGCAAACCGTCTGACACGGGGCTTTTTGCGCCTCTCAGCCTATCGAACCCTATTGAATAATGATGCTCAAGCAAGAACGATTCAAAGTGATATTGGCGGGTTTGTGGCTCGCCTTCACCGTCGCATTGGCGACCTGGTGGCTGATTTTTGGCTTGCGCCAGCTTGACCGCTTTCAGCAACTCTCACCCACTGAGATTCAACATCATTCGCGGATGTTGTTTTGGGAAGGTGGCGTATTGATCGCTCTGCTGCTCATCGGCGGTGCCACGTTGATCACTTACATCTGGCGGGAGCGCCAACGGCAGCGGCAAAATGAAGAGTTTTTTTCTGCCTTCACCCACGATGCCAAAACAGCGCTCGCCAGTTTGCGCTTGCAAGCCGAAAGTTTATCTGAAGATTTCAACCCGCCTAACCCGGTCGTCGAGCGTTTGTTAAAAGATACGTTGCGCTTGCAATTGCAACTTGAGAACTCGCTGTTTCTGGTCAATTTGCGCACAGGACGCTTGTTGCCCGAAACCTTGCGTCTTAGCCGTTTGGTTGAATCGTTGCGCTTTCACTGGCCTGACATCGTGTTGCATTTGCAAGGCGATGGCGCAGTCTTGGCCGACACGCGCGCGCTCGAAAGCATCTTGAGCAACCTGATTCAAAACGCCGTCACGCACGGCGCTGCGCGACAAATCACGCTGACCGTGACGAACGAAACGAATCGCCTGCAAATCTGCATCGCCGACGATGGAAGCGGTTTCCCAGGTGATTTCGCGCGGCTGGGGCTGCGCTTTTATCGGCATACGCCTAGCAGCGGCAGCGGCATGGGGCTATTCATCGCGCAGCAATTGGCGCATCGAATGGGTGGCACGCTCACCTTTGCCGCAGGCCAACCGCGCGGCTTTGAGGCAATTTTGACACTGCCACCAGCCTTCACCGAAAACCTCACCAGTGAATTGAGAAAGGCCACCGCGTGAAGCAATTGTTGTTAGTCGAAGACGACGCTTCGCTGGGCGCGACCTTGCAAGAAAGGCTCGCGCGCGAAGGTTACGGCGTGCGCTGGGTTAAAACACAGGCCGCTGCGCAAGAGGCCCTCGCCGAAAGCTGGTGGGATTTAGCGATTCTTGACGTAGGCTTGCCTGACGGTTCCGGCTTTGATCTGGCGCGGCAAATCAAAGCGCATACGTTGTTGCCGATTGTGTTTATCACCGCGTGGAGTTCCGCCGAAAAACGATTGGAAGGCTTTGAAATCGGCGCTGAAGAATTCATCCCGAAACCTTTTCATTTGCGCGAATTGCTCTTGCGCGTCAAGCGCGTACTCCAACACCACACCTTGCAACAAGAGATCAACTGCAACGCGCGGTGCATCGAATTCACGACGCGCACCATCATTCAGCCCGATGGTCGCCGTGATGCTTTGCCGGTGCGCGAATTTCAATTGCTGCAATTGCTAATCGTCGCCGCGCCCCGTGTCGTCAGCCGCGACGAAATCCTCGATGTCCTCTGGGGGGCAGACAAATTTCCCAACACCCGCTCCATAGACAATCTCATCGTACGCTTACGCCAATCCCTGGGTGATGCCGAGGGCACGTTGATTCGCTCAGTGCGCAGCGTCGGCTATCAATGGAATCCCTGAGTTTTGAAATTAATATCTGTCTCAGCCAGCCATAACCATCATTCCTGCAACTCGTGACCTAGTGATGACAAAGCGATGACATTTCCCTGGGAGCAATTCGTTAGAATTCAAAGTTGAAACAGAACGTTTTGGGTCGTGAGTTCAGCATGATTCAGAGTGTACACAAACCATATTCGCTATGAACCTAATCAACGTAAGCCGCTACTTACCTATTCTCTCGACGATCATCTCGGCGTGTTTTGCCTGGGTCATCTTGGCTCGTTATCGCCTCAAACCTGAAGCTCATCATTTGCTTTGGTGGGGACTGGGAGTCATCACCTACGGTG
>JANNUY010001048.1:0-12531 GCA_031414155.1 Acidobacteriota bacterium | reverse complement strand
TCATTATCTCAGCACCCGGCAGCATAACCGTTTCAGAAGGTGTCCCAGTGGTTATCGGAGTTATTGGACCAAATACCTTTTCGCCCCTCGCAGATTATGAAATCAAGGTGCAAATGAGAACGCACACCTTCACGTACTTTTCTACAGGGGTGAGGCTTCTTCTCGACGGTAATCCCATAAGAGCTAGAGGGGATTCTCTAACCTCTTACTACGACACCTTTTTCACAGTTACAGTAGGCAAAGGCGCGCATTTTTTGCAGCTTATCCTGAAAGATAGCTGTGGGGTCGAGGCTACGCGGGTAATTCCAATCAATGTCGTTGGTGCCAGCAAGAGTTGTGTCTATCCAGCTTTTGCACCTGCTAAAACGATTACTACGACTAACACATTTTCCGCATTAGCTAGTGGTGATTTTAATAGAGATGGGCGGGCGGATATTGCGGTTGCAGACACCACTGCACAGACAATTAAAATTTACCTGGGGCAAGTAAATGGAGACCTTCTTGCAACCTCGCCAATAACTATTTCCGCAGAGGTTACCTCACTTTTTGTAGACGATGTTACCCGTGATGGTCGGTTAGACCTTTTAGTCGTTCATAAAAATCAGTCGAATAGCCTCGTTTCAATTTATACCGGTAACGGCAGCGGAGGCTTCGCGCTATTGCGCACCTATGCCGTTAGCGGCGAGCGGGTTAGCCTGGGAGATTATGACAAAAATGGCTCTGTAGATTTTGTTGCCGTGTTAGATACAGGCTCTTTGCAGATTTTTTTTAATAGCGGCACTGGCGCATTCGTTGAAAGAGCGCAAAATAATCTTGGTGAGCGTATTGGCGGTTCTAGCGTTGCCACGGGTTATTACGACACGGATGATAACTTGGACATACTGGTAGAGGGGCGTTCGGGCGGCTTTATGCTCGGTGTGTTTTTAGGAAACGGTGACGGAACGTTTCGATTTAGCTTAGACATCTCCTCTTTTAGTTTGCTCGCACGCAATATGGAGATAATTGTCTCAAAAGTATTTGCTGCTGATTTTGGGGGAGTCAGTCGTCCCCGCTTTGCTTTCCAGTTTTCTAAAAATACTTTTGGTAGCGATGTGCAGCCTAAAATACAAGACGCCTCATTTGCATATCCATCCAAATGGATTTACGGATTTGCGCCCACTGCATTATCCGTTGCGGATATAAATGGTGATCGTAAGATGGACGTTGTTTTCAATACAGGGCAAGTGGCATTAAGCAGCACCACCGCCTCGCTTTGCGCTCTGCCGCAATTACTTCCACAAATAGGACTCATTGCCTCAGCCGATGTGAATGGAGATGGACGCATTGATGTTGTCAGCGCAGCTTCTAATGTTGGCTTGCAAGTCTTTCTGAATCGCAGCAATACGGCTGTTACTGTGTCTGCGGCAAATTATGTCGGCGACACACTTGCACCTGAGCAAATTATTGCGGCGTTTGGTGTCAACCTGTCACAGGTAACTCAAGCTGCACGCACTCTCCCTTTACCAACTTTGTTGGCGGGCGTGCAAGTGCGTGTGCTGGATAGTCTCGGTCAAGCCCGGGTTGCGCCGCTGTTTTTTGTTTCAAGTGGGCAAGTTAACTTCATGGTTCCGGCTGGCACTGCATCCGGTACTGCGAGCATTGAGATTATTGGTGACAATGGCACCTATTCTGCGGGTGTTGCTGAAATCGCTTCCCTTGCGCCTGGATTGTTTACGATAAATGCAAATGGGCAGGGACTTGCCTCAGCACAGGTGCTTCGCGTGAATGCTAGTGGTGCTTTGCGCTATGAGGCGATTGCGAGACTCAATGCCAGCAATCAATGGGAAGCAATTCCCATTGATCTCAGCAACCTCAACGAACAAGTTTTTCTGATACTTTACGGAACGGGGCTGCGCGGGCGTGCCGCAAATGCACCTGTGCTTGCCAAGATTGGTGGATTAGATGCTGAGGTGCTTTATGCAGGCGCACAAGGTTCCTTAGCTGGGTTGGATCAAGTCAACCTTCGCATGCCGCGAGCGTTAGCAGGACGAGGTGTAGCGAACGTGTCACTTGTCGTGGATGGAAAAACTCTCAATACCGTGCAAATTAACGTGAAGTGAGTAACGTTCAAGTAAGTTATTGACCGAGCCACCTGCTGCTTTTATATTCACGGCGCTTTATCGAAAGGAAGTTCAAGATGCAAACAGAACGAGTCGTCAAAATGTTAGGCGGAGAAGAATTGCTGGGCGCGAAGATTCATTCGGCGTCTGATCTGATTCCCGTAGTGCGCAAGGGCTTGCGCTATCGTTCGTTGGAAAAGGTCATCGCGGGACTCGGCATCGCGCGCGAGACGGTGATGAGTGCTATCGGATTGCCGGTGACGACGCAGAAGCGCGGCCAAAGCGCGAGCCGTATGTCGGCGGCTGAATCAGATCGCGTATACCGATTGGCACGCGTCGCCGCGCAAGCCGAGATGATTCTTGCTAGTGAAGAAAAGGCGCACGAATGGCTGTTACGTCCGAACCGTGCGTTGGGACAGGTTACGCCGCTGTCTTTGCTCGACACCGATGAAGGCGCGCGCCAAGTGGAGGCGGTATTGGGCCGTATCGAACACGGAGTGTGGAGTTGAAGCGAGTTTGGCGCTTGTGCCAACGGCAATATGCCCAGACGGCGTTTAGTGGCATCGGCGCGAAACTGCACGGCGGGCGCTGGAACGAACCGGGTTTGCCGGTAGTTTATACGGCTGACAGTTTGGCATTGGCTGTGCTTGAAACTTTTGTTCACCTCGACCCTGATTTGTTGCCGGATGATTTCGTAGCCATTGCAGCCACCATCCCTGAACATTTGCCCGTCGCGCGTTTGCGCGTAGAAGACTTACCCACTGATTGGCAAAACTATCCAGCACCCGATGCGCTGAAGCGGCTTGGTTCAAACTGGTTTCGCTCGCAATCCGCTGCCGTGTTGGCGGTTCCTTCAGTCATTATTTCGCAAGAAGAGAACTGGCTTTTTAACCCTACGCACAAAGATTTTCCCAGCATCGTCTCATTGCACATCCCGCTGAATTCAAATTCGATGCACGCCTGTGGAAGCGATAGCTACACCATCACTCGCAACGCACCCGGCAAAACTTCCAGCGTTTGCAATTCGACGGTCATGACTTCGCCGTCAATCATGATGTCTATCGGCGCGCCGAAATCGAGTTCGATGCGGCGGGCGCGGCCTTGAAAGATGAGCGGATGAAAGACGTGCGTGCCGTCATAACATTTGCGGAAGTTCCACAGAAAATCGAAGCGTCCGGCTGACCAGCGTACGATGTCTATCAGTCCGTCGCCCGAATCGGCGCTGGGCGCGAGCATCATGTTGCCGCCCGTATATTTGCTGTTGTTGAAAATCAGCAAGGCCGTCGCGGGCGGATTGGCTTCGCTGAAACCATCCATCGTGAAAGGCAACACACGCTTTCTGAAACTCGCCAGACAAGAGACGACGGCCAAGCCGTAACCCGCAGCGCCCAGCTTCTTAAACCGCTCGTTCGCTAGCGTACACACATCAGCCACGAAACCCAGACTCAAGATATTGATGTAATAAAGCACGCCCTCGGTATGGGTCAGCTTGATGACATCGCACGGACGTTCATAGCCCGCCGCGATAGCTTGCGCTGCGTAATTCGCGCCGTCTTTCGTGAAATCGCGCAAAAACGAATTGCCTGTGCCTAACGGCAAAAAACCTAACGCGGGCGGTTCGTCTTCAAGTGCTTCAGGAAACAAGCCGTTGACGATCTCAAACGCAGTGCCGTCGCCGCCTACGCCAATGAAGCGCCGATAGCCTGCGGCGTAAGCCTCGCGTGCAATTTCGGTGGCGTGTCCGGCGTGACGGGTTTCGGCAACTTCGAGTTCGAGTCCGGCGTCGCGCAAGCGATCTAAAGCCGCTGGCAAGAGTTCTGCCGCTTTGCCGAATCCCGCCGCCGGGTTAGCGATAGCCAATAAGGTGTTTTTCATATGTTGCGGATTCTTGCACGAGAGGAAAAGGCGGCTCAATAGCGGGCTGAAGCGGGAAGGTTTGCATCGGGAACTCTCGCAAACGGATATTGCCACGCTAAAAAGGAACGTTTATGAGTGCATTGTCTAAACCGCAGATGACCGCAGATGACCGCAGATGATCATCGAAGAATATATTGAGTTCGATAAATTGAGCGAAGAACGCTTTGAATACTTCGCTGGTGAACTATTTGCGATGGCGGGCGGCAGTCCGAACCACACGCGGGTGAGCGGCAATGTGTTTGCGGTGTTGCGTGACAACTTGCGCGGCTCAACCTGCGAAGCCTTTACCGCTGATTTGCGCATCAAGGTGCCAGCGGCTTCGCCTTAGCTCAACCTTTGTCAGTTATTCGTCATCGTCATTGGGGAATTTCCCAGCCCCGCATGCCGCTTTCCCTGATAGCTACGAAAATATGAAAGTGCGATAAACACTGTGGGATCGTTATGCGATTGCGCCGCCCTCACAGCGGCGTGGTCACCAGGTGTATGGAGGTTAGCAACCAGGTGTAAGGTGAATGGCGCGACGGCATCCCTGCCCAGCCTTTTCAGAGGTCACTTCCTAAAATTCAGCGAATCCTTTTTCTGCAATAACAGTTATCGAACATTCAGGCGAGTGCTTCAGGCGGTCGTGCGGGCTTGCGTGATCAAGCCGCCGACAGCCTCAAGCCGGTGAGTTCTCGGCGTACGTCGTCTGTATCAATCTGGGGCGTAGGCCGAGGCGGGCTATTTCAATTCAAACCCACGGGACGGTGTTTATGTTCACCCTGCAAAAATTGGCACACAAACTTCTACACAACTTGGCAAACAAAGCGAAAAATCTGCGGAACCGTAAATCTGCGCGTTATCTCATAACGGCGTTTATGTTGTTGACGGTGACATTGATCGGAGCCTCTGTATTCGTCTCTTCAAGTGCGCAGGCGCAAGCGGTTTTTGGGGTTTTGCCCAATTCGTTCGCATCTTTGAGCAGTCGCGTAGCACACACAATGGCGGGTTG
This sequence comes from Acidobacteriota bacterium, assembly GCA_031414155.1. GTDB lineage: Bacteria > Acidobacteriota > Blastocatellia > RBC074 > RBC074 > JACPYM01. Next base: position 7,524 of record JANNUY010001048.1, on the reverse strand, counting down.
GTTTGGTGCGACAGCGAATGGGACGATCAACGGTACTTACAGTATCGTGGCCGGAGCCCCTCCTTCCTGCAACAACGTGGTAATTATAGACAATTTCAATGCACCTGACGTTCTAGTGAGCGATCCGCTGGGCGGCCCACCGACAGTTTTCACCGACGCGGTGCGGACGCTCAGCCATGAACTTTTGGCTGGTCCTATTGATGGGAATGGGGCGAATGCGATTATCGGATCGGCAACCTTTCCGAGTGGTTTATTGGAGATAAACAATGCTCCAGGCCGTGACGCAGAAGTCAAAGTGAGTTGGCAACTGACCGCTGGTCAATTACCGGCCGCAGCGACTAGCGCCAAACTCTTTGTTGAGGTGTATTTGTCGGACGGAAACCCAACCTCGATTGATTTCTTGTGGAACGGCAATCCATTGGTGTCCGTGTCTATTCCCGCAAATACCTCACAATTGCCGGTGGAAATTCCTCTGACGGCACCACAGATCGCTGCGGTTTCGGCTGGAGGCACCTTGACGATGGTTGTGAATGGGGCTGTGGGATTTGATTCGGCTTATAACGAAGTGGGTCTATGTTACGCCGCGCCCCCAACGAACTTTGCGATTGGCAACACGGTCTGGTTCGATACGAACAACAACGGTCAGATCGAAATGACCGAACTCGGCAAAGACGGCGTATTGGTTGATCTGTTTTTAGACGCCGATGGCAACGGTACGTTGACGACGGTTGCCGAACAAACGCCGATTGCGCGGCAACTCACCACGAGCGGCGGACATTATCTGTTCACGCAAACGACTTCGGCTTTAGGCGTTGGCACAGGCACAGGCTTGAGCGCGGGCAAATACTTCGTCGGCATCTCGCCTTACAACTTCGTGACGGCAGGCGCTCCGACGACGATTGGCGGCGCACCGTTCACGGCGGGAATGCTTAACGGTTATCTGAGCAGCAACACTTCGATCAGCAACGCGGGTGCGATCACCGACCCGCAACTCGCTAGCAACGGCGCAACCGACAGCGATCAAGACAATTTCGATGACGGCTTGAAACAGGCCGTAGGCTTTTATGCAGGCGGCGTATTGAGCGGCGCGCTCGCGCTGGCTACGCCCGAACCCATCGGCGAAACGACGAAGCCTTCGGGTACGACAGGCGGAGCTACGCCTGGTCACAACAACACCGTTGACGGCACGGCGGGCGGCACAGCCATCGCCGACAACCAGAGCAACGTAACCGTAGATTTCGGTTTCTATACGCAATGCCTCGGCAACGTCGTCTTTGAAGACAACGGCGCAGGCGGCGGTACCACCTTGAACGGCTTGAAAGACGGCAGCGAACCGGGCTTGAATGGCGTCGTGCTGAAGCTCTATTCGATGGACGGCTTGACCGAAATCAACGTTGGCCCAGATGGGGTATTGGGTACGACCCACGACGCAGCGGGCGGTGTTGTCACCGCGAATGTCAGCGGCGTAGACGGCACTTATAAATTTGGCGGCTTACCCGCAGGCTCTTACAAAGTGCAAGTCACGATCCCCGCCGGCTTGAACAGCACGGCTGATTCAGCCAACACGGCGAACCCTGATCTCAACACCGACAACGACGACAACCTCATCGGCACAGGCGGCGGCGTGCAATTCAGTCCAGCGATTTCATTGGTCGCTGGTGCTGAACCCACCATCAACAATGCCGTTGCCTTGACGACCAACAACACGCTCGACTTTGGCGTAGCGCGTGCTTATTCGTTAGGCAATCGCGTCTGGAAAGACCTCGACAACAGCAGCACGATCAATTCAGGAATTGGGGGCGCTGAAGTCGGGGTGCAAGGCGTGGTGCTGAAATTGTTGAAAGCCGATCTCTCATCGGCGACGGACTTGAGTGGCGCGAACGTCACTAATCAAACGACGGATGCGAGTGGCTATTATCGTTTCGACAATCTGCCCGCAGGCGATTACGTCGTCGAAGTTCTCGCCAGCAATTTCATTGGCACAGGGGTGCTGAAAGGTTGTTTGAGCAGTCCGGCGGACGCGGGCGACCCCGATACCGTGGCGACCGATAGCGACGACAACGGCACGGGCATTTCGCCTGACGTGACGAACGGCATTCGCAGCATGGCGGTGACCCTGGGCGACGGCAACGGCGCAGCCGAACCGGTGAACGACAACGACCCGGCGACGAATCCGGCGACGGGCGAAACCGTCAACGGACAATCGAATCGCACCGTAGATTTCGGCTTCATTCCGACTTATGCGTTGGGCAATCGCGTATGGAAAGACCTCAACAACAGCGGCACGCTGGATGGCGCAGAAGTCGGTGTCAACGGCGTCACCTTGCGCCTATTGGTCGCGGGCACATTGACGCAAGCCACTGATGCCAACGGCGTATTGGTGGCTGACCAGACGACGGCGAACGGTGGCTATTATCGTTTCGACAATTTGCTGGGCGGCGATTACCTCGTTGAAGTGCGCGCGGCGAACTTCATCGGCACGGGCGCGTTGGCGGGTTGCGTGTCTAGTACGAACGATGGCGGCGTCAACGCGGGCGATCCTGACACGGACGTAGACGACAGCGACGACAACGGCTTGGGCGTTACGCCTGACACGACCAACGGCATTCGCAGCGCGGCAATTACGCTGGGGCCTGCGGTCAACAGCGAACCTACCACTGAAACCGACCGCAGCCCGACTGACCCGACTGAGCCGAACGGCATGACCAACCTCACGTTGGATTTCGGATTTATGCCTACGTTTGCATTGGGCAATCGCGTGTGGAAAGACCTCGACAACAACGGTGCGCTTAACGGCGCTGAAGCAGGCATCAACGGTGTCGTGTTGAGACTGTTGAACGCCGCGACGCTGGCGCAAGCCACTGATGCGGCGGGTGTCACGGTTGCCGATCAAACCACGGCGAGCGGCGGCTATTATCGTTTCGACAATTTGTTGGCGGGCGATTACGTCGTCGAAGTGCGCGCGAGCAACTTCACCGGCGCGGGTGTGTTGCTCAGTTGCGTATCGAGTAGCATCAACGCGGGCGACCCTGACACTGACTTAGACGACACAGACGACAACGGCACAGGCGTTTCTCCCAACGCGACGAACGGCATTCGCAGTGCGGCGGTTACGCTTGGCCCTGCGATTGGCAGCGAGCCGACGACCGAAGCAGACCGCTCGCCGAGTGATCCGGCTGAACCGAACGGCGCAACCAATCTCACCGTAGATTTCGGCTTTACCGGTTTGTATTCGTTGGGTAATCGCGTGTGGAAAGACTTGGATGACAGCGGCACGCTTAACAACAGCGAAGCCGGTATCAATGGTGTCGTCGTGAAATTGCTGACGGCGGTGTTGACTCCGGCCAACGACATCTTCGGCAATCCGGTTGCTAATCAAACCACGGCGGGCGGCGGCTATTATCGTTTCGACAATCTGGCGACGGGCGATTACGTCGTCGAAGTCGTCGCGGCGAATTTCACCGGCACGGGCTTGCTCGTCGGTTGCAACAGCAGCACGACGGATGCCGCCGACCCTGACACGGATGTTGACGACAACGACGACAGCGGCCTAGGCATTTCGCCCGACGCGACGAATGGCATTCGCAGCGCCGCTATTACGTTAGGCGAAGCGCCCGGCAACGTCGAACCCACCAACGACAATGACCCCGCGACTAATCCGCAAGCGGGCGAATCGTCCAATAACCAATCGAACCGCACGGTTGATTTCGGTTTCCGTCCGGTGATGACCATCGGCAATCTGGTGTGGAAAGACCAGAATAACAACGGCCAATATGAAGCGACCGAAAGCCTGTTGCCCAACATTTCACTGCGGCTTTATCAGGACAACGGCGACAACACGTTTAACCAGGCCAGCGATACGCTGGTGCAAACGATTCAAAGCAACAATCTGGGCTTTTATCAATTTGCCAATCTGTTGCCCGGCAACTATTTCGTGTGGGTAGACAGCGCCGAATTCGCCAATGGCGGCGATCTATTCGGCTGTTTCAGTTCGACCGGCAACAACGTCGCCAATTCAGACATAGACCATCAAGACGACGGCGTAGATTCGACTACGCCCGACACGACGGGCGTGGTCAGCCCGATGATTACGCTGGTTTTTCAAAACGAACCGACCAACGACGGCGACGACAACAACGGCAATCAGACGATTGATTTCGGATTTTATACGCCGCTCGCGTTGGGCAATCTGGTTTGGAAAGACCTCAACAACGACGGCAATTATCAAAGCAGCGAACCACTGATCAAGAACGTCAAGGTCAATCTTTTCAAAGACGCCAACAACAACCAGACGTTTGAGGCGGCGAGCGATACACCGGTGGATAGCAAGCTGACCAATGCGTTGGGCGAATACGGTTTCACTGGCTTGTTGCCTGGCGATTATTTCGTGCAACTCGACAAGAGCAATTTCCTTTCAACGGGCGTGCTCTATGGATGCGTCAGCAGCGCGGGCAACTCGACCGCCGACAACAACACCGACAACAACGACGACGGCTTGGACAACAACTCACCAGCCACGAACGGCATTGTGAGCACCTTCATCACGATGTTGGGCGGGACTGAACCGAGTCCCGACGGGCGCTCGAATTCGACGGTGGATTTCGGCGTGACGCCGACGTTTAGCTTGGGCAATCGCGTATGGAAAGACCTCGACAACAGCGGCACGTTGAATGGCGCTGAACCAGGCATTAACGGCGTCGTGTTGCGTTTGTTGAAAACACCTGCACTGACAGCGGCAACGGATGTGTTCGGCAACCCTGTGCCGAATCAAACGACGAGCAACGGCGGCTATTACCGGTTCGACAATTTGGCGGGCGGTGATTACGTGGTCGAAGTCGTCGCGGCGAACTTCGTCGGCACGGGCGCGTTGGCCGGATGCATCAGCAGCGGCCCCGTCTCGGTTGATCCTGATGTCACAGTGGATGGCGACGACAGCGGCGCAGGCACTATGCCTAGCGTCACCGATGGCATTCGCAGTCTGCCGATTACGCTGGGGCCGCTTGGCAACAGCGAACCTGATAACGAAACCGACCGTTCACCGACCGACCCGGCTGAACCGAATGCCAACACGAATCTCACTTTGGATTTCGGCTTCATTCCGGCTTATTCACTGGGCAATCGCGTATGGAAAGACCTCGACAACAGCGGCACGATCAATGCGGCGGATGGCATTGCGCCGGGCATCAATGGCGTGACAGTGCGCCTGCTCAAGAGCGACCGCAGCCTTGCGAAAGACGTAGCCGGTGCGAACGTCGCCGATCAAGTCACGGCGGCAGGTGGTTACTATCGTTTCGACAATCTGCCAGCGGGTGACTATATCGTTGAGATCATCGCAGCGAATTTCACGGGCGCTTTGTTGAACTGCCAATCTTCAAATGTGGGCGAAGAAGCAGACCCCAACGCGAACGGCGACAGCAACGACAATGGAACGATCATCCGTCCAGACACTGCCGTTGACAGCGCCATCGTCACGCTCGGCCCCTTGCCGAACAGCGAACCAATCAATGAAGCCGACCGCTCTCCCAGCGATCCGGCAGAACCCAACGCGAACACCAATCTCACCGTTGATTTTGGCTTCACGCCCAAGATGACGCTCGGCAATGTGATCTGGAAGGATTACGACAACGACGGCATCAAGGACGCTGACGAAGTTGGCGTGGACGGCGTGACAGTTGAATTGCTGAAAGACGCCGACGGCAACGGCTCAATCAGCGGAGCTGAATTGACGGCAATGGCTACGCTGACGACAGCGGGTGCCAGTGGTCTGAATGGACTGTATAAATTCGAGAACCTGCAACCGGGCGCTTATGTCGTCAAAGTCGCAGCCTCGAATTTCAGTGGCACGGGCGTGCTGGCGGGTTGTTTGTCTTCGACGACATCGGTCGCCAATCCGAACAACGATGGGAACGACGACGACAACGGCTTAGACAACGCGACGCCCGCGACGAACGGCATTCAAAGCGGTGTCGTTACGTTGTTGGGCAACACTGAGCCTGACACTGCGGTTGATAGTGACGGCACGAACGGCAACCTGACGCTTGATTTCGGATTTTATGCGCCGGTCAATCTCGGCAACTTGATCTGGAAGGATTATGACAACGATGGATTGAAAGATGCTGACGAAGTTGGCGTGGACGGCGTGACGGTTGAATTGCTGAAAGACGCTGACAACAACGGCTCGCTCGCGGGCGCTGAGTTGACGGCGGTGGCTACGCAGACGACAGCAGGCGGAGGTTTGTATAACTTCACCGACTTGTTGCCGGCTGCTTATGCCGTGCGCGTCGCGGCGGCTAACTTCAGCGCGACGGGTGCGCTGAAAGGCTGTAATTCATCTACGACGACGGTCGCCAATGCTGACGGCAACATCAACAACGACGACAACGGCGTTGACAACAACGCGGCTGCGACGAACGGCATCACGTCGGGCCTCGTTACGCTAAAAGGCAATGACGAACCTGACACGGCGGTTGACAGCGACGGCAAGCACGGAAACCTCACAGTGGATTTCGGATTCTATCCGCCGCTCGCGTTGGGCAATTTGATTTGGAAAGACTTCGACAACGACGGCGTGAAAGACGCGACCGAGCCAGGGGTTGACGGCGTGACGGTTGAGTTGCTCAAAGACGCCAACAACAACGGAGCGATTGACGGCGCTGAGACGACGGCGATGGCTTCGCAACCGACAGCAGGCGGCGGCTTATACAAGTTCACTGACTTGTTGCCCGGCGCTTACGTCGTGCGGGTGGCGGCTTCCAACTTCAGCGGCACGGGCGTGTTGCCAGGAGTTCTGAAAGACTGCGTGAGTTCGACGACGAGCGATCCCACGCCTGACAACAACGAAGACGGCGACGACAACGGCATTGATAACGCGACGCCTGCGACGAACGGCATTTCGTCCGGCGTCATCAATCTCAAAGGCAACGATGAACCTGATACGCCAGCGGATGGCGACGATAAGAACGGTAACCTCACAGTTGATCTGGGCTTCTTTGCGCCGCTCAATCTCGGCAACCTCGTCTGGAAAGACCAGGACAACGACGGCCTCAAAGACACTGACGAAGCGGGCATTGACGGCGTGACGGTTGAATTGCTCAAAGACGCAGACAACAACGGCGCAATCAACGGCGCTGAAACGACGGCGGTGGCTACGCTGACGACAAGTGGTGCCAATGGTCTGAATGGATTTTATAACTTCCAAAACCTGTTACCCGGCGCATACGCAGTGCGTTTGGCGGCGTCGAATTTCGCTGCGAATGGAATTCTCAAAGATTGCCGCTCTTCGATTCCGACCACCACTGACCCGAACAGCGACGCAGACAATGACGACAACGGCGTTGACAGTGCGAGTTTCGCAACGGCTGGCATTTCGTCGGGCGTCGTTCAGTTGAGCGGTGACACTGAACCTGCCAACGACGGCGACGGCAAGAACGGCAACCTTACGTTGGATTTCGGCGTGTATCCGCTGATGAATCTCGGCAACTTGATCTTTAAGGATTACGACAACGACGGGCGAACAGGCGCGAC